>NZ_JBFBIR010000025.1:0-111596 GCF_040685715.1 Kitasatospora sp. NPDC088264 | reverse complement strand
CCGTGCTGTGCTCCCGCTGCTGCGCCAGCGGGGGCGGCCCCTATTAGTGGGGACCCGCCCTACCCCCCCCCCCCGGCCCCCCTCCCCAAACGCTCGGGGGGCCCGGCGGCGTTTAGGCTCCCTGTCATGCATGACGTACAGCTCCTGGTCGAAGCCGTCGACTCCTTGGCGGATCGTTTCCGCTCGCTGCCGCAGAGCAAACTGCTGGGCGCCGTGCCCGGGTACGAGTCCCGGGCGGCGGCCGCGCTGGCGTTGGCCCGGCGGCTGGCGGCCCTGGCGCTGGCGGCGGAGAGCGGGCCGGAGCGGGAGTTCCCGGACGCCGGGGCCTTCGCGGCGGGGGACCAACTGGCCGTCGCCGGGCACGACCTGGCGGCCGCGCTGGCGGCGCTGCCGGAGGGCGACGCGCTCGCCCTGCCGGGCGGGCCGGTGGCGGCCGCGGAGGTGCTGGCCGGGGCGCTGGCCGCGGTGCGGGAGACGGCGGCGCTCTGCGGATAGACGTCCGGACACACCGAAGGCCGGCCGGGTCGGTAACCCCTTGACCCGGCCGGCCTTCGGCGTGCTGTGGTGTGCCGCGCTGCTGGGGCGGCGTCAGATGCTGGCGACCACCCGGTCGGCGAGGACGTAGACGGCCTCCTCGTCGGTGGAGAAGGTCAGCGAGTACGAGCCGGAGAAGCGCGAGCCGCCGAGCAGCCGGACGTGCTCACCGGCACGGACCGCGTCGATCAGCCGGTAGGCGGCCTCCCGGTCGCCCGGGGCCACGCAGAGCGTGGTGCCGTCGGCGAAGGCGTACACGTCCAGGGTGCCCAGCGGGCCCGGGCGGACGTCGATCAGGGCGACGGCCTCGTCGGCGAGGGTGGCCAGCCGGGTGTCGGTCCACTCGCGGGACGGCGCCTGGCTGGGCACGAAGTCGGGGTGGGAGGGGTGGCGGCGCGGGTCGGGCGCGGCGACCGGGGCGTCCTCGACGGCCTGGTCGGCGTCCAGCAGCCCGGCCTCCAGGCCGGTGGCCAGCAGGTCGGCCTCGCGGCGGGCGCGGGCGTCCCCGGTGGGTTCGGCGGAGCCGGCGGAGGAGGTGCCGGTGGAGAAGGTGCCGGCGCCCTGGCCGGGGAACAGCGACGAGCCGCCCTCGGGTCCGGGCTCGGCGGGACCCTCGTTGATCAGGTCCTCCAGCGCGGAGCGCAGCGCCTCGCCGAACTCCGGGTCCATGGTGCCGGCGTTGTCGACGGCGTCCTGCGGGCCGGTGGGGCGGGGGAAGAACAGCGGCCACTCGTCGGTGCTGGCGAACGGGCCGGTGTACGGGGAGTCGAACAGTGGCGCGTCCTCGGCCGCGCGGGCCTCCTGCTCGGCCCAGAACGCCCGGGCCTCGGTGATCTCCCGCTCGCGGTCGGCGGCGAGTGCCTCGGTGACGGCCTGGCGTATCGCGGCCTGGTCCACCGGGGCGGGTGCGGCCTGGGCCGCGGCCCGCGCGTCCAGCCGGCGGGAGAGTCCCCGGAGGTGGAGCAGCACGGCGGTCGACACGGTGATCAGGATCAGCAGCAGGATGGTGTAGACGGCGCTCACGGAACGTACTCCTAGCGAGGAGCGGAACGGGGTTACGTGTCCACACTGCCGCATCCGGGGCTGTTGCCGCAGTGGCGAATGTCTAATTTGTGGGGGACTTTCGCTCTTGTCCCCAAATTGTTAGGTAACACCGTTCTACGCAGTGGAGTTGATCCGCTCCGCAGTGTCGATTTCCGAGCTGAAAACGAGCGAAAAGAGGGCCGGATCGACCTCGCGATGTGATCCGGCCCTCAATTACTCACGGTCACTCCAAATGGGTGGTCCAGACCCTTTCGGGGCGGCCCGGCGGGTCAGCTGAGCCGCTCGATCACCATCGCCATGCCCTGGCCGCCGCCGACGCACATGGTCTCCAGGCCGAACTGCTTGTCGTGCCACTGCAGGGAGTTGATCAGGGTGGTGGTGATCCGGGCGCCGGTCATGCCGAACGGGTGGCCGACGGCGATCGCGCCGCCGTTGACGTTCAGCTTGTCCAGGTCGATGCCGAGATCCCGGTAGGACGGGATCACCTGGGCGGCGAAGGCCTCGTTGATCTCGACCAGGTCGATGTCGTCGATGGTCAGGCCGGCCCGCCGCAGCGCCTGCCGGGAGGCCTCGACCGGGCCGTAGCCCATGATCTCGGGGGAGAGCGCGCTGACGCCGGTGGAGACCACCCGGGCGAGCGGGGTGATGCCCAGCTCCCGGGCCTTGGTGTCGGACATGATGACCAGCGCGGCGGCGCCGTCGTTCAGCGGGCAGCAGTTACCGGCGGTCACGGTGCCGTCCGGCCGGAACACCGGCTTCAGGCCGGAGACGCCCTCCAGTGTGACGCCGGCGCGCGGGCCGTCGTCCTTGCTCACCACGGTGCCGTCCGGGAGCGTCACCGGGGTGATCTCGCGCTCCCAGAAGCCGGCCTTGATGGCGGCCTCGGCGAGGTTCTGCGAGCGGACGCCGAACTCGTCCTGCTCGGCGCGGGTGATCCCCTTGAGCGCGGCCAGGTTCTCGGCGGTCTGGCCCATCGCGATGTAGGCGTCCGGCAGCAGGCCGTCCTCGCGCGGGTCGTGCCACTCCCCGCCGCCCTCCTCGGCGCGCTTGGCGGTACGGGCCTGGGCCTCGTCGAAGACCGGGTTCGTGGTGCCCGGCATGCCGTCCGAGGTCCCGTTCACGCTGCGCGAGACGGTCTCCACGCCGGCCGAGAGGAAGACGTCGCCCTCGCCGGCCCTGATCGCGTGCAGTGCCATCCGCGTGGTCTGCAGCGAGGACGAGCAGTAGCGGGTGATGGTGGCACCGGGCAGGTAGTCCATGCCCATCTGGACGGCCACGATGCGGGCCAGGTTGTGGCCCTGCTCGCCGCCGGGCAGGCCGCAGCCGAGCATCAGGTCGTCGATCTCGCGCGGGTCGAGCTGCGGGACCTTGGCCAGGGCGGCCTGGATGACGTGGGCGGTCAGGTCGTCGGGGCGGACGTCCTTGAGCGAGCCCTTGAAGGCCCGGCCGATCGGCGAACGGGTGGCGCTGACGATGACGGCTTCGGGCATGGCGGGCTCCTCGCTGGGTGACGGCGGACAGGCGTCCGGGAGGAAAGTTACCGCCTGGTAGATCAGGCGTCACCCGTCCCGGCGTGTGAGCTGGCCGACGTGTCGCCGGCCTCTGGAACGGCTCCTTCCCCGGCCTCCTCGGGCGCCCACGAGCCGGGCAGCCCGACCCGCAGCCGGTGGCGAAGCAACGCCCAGCGGCGGCCGGCGCCCTCCGCCTCGACGGCCGCGACCTCGGTGCCCGAACGCCCGGCCGCGGCGGCGGCGGCCATCGCCACCGGCAGCACCGTCCCGCCCGGCACGGGTGCGGCCGGGCGCTCCTCCTCCGGCCAGAGGCCGAGCGCGGCGCACACCGAGGGCAGCACGGCCATCGCGGCCGTCGCGTAGCCCTGGGCGGACGGGTGGTAGCGGTCGGCGGCGAACATCTCCGGGCGCGCCGCGAACTCAGGGCCCAGCAGCGAGCCCAGCGAGACCGTCCGGCCGCCGGCCTCCACGACCGCGATGGTCTGCGCGGCCGCCAGCTGCCGGCTCAGCCGACGGGCCACCCAGCGCAGCGGCGGGTGCACCGGCTTGATCGTCCCGAGGTCCGGGCAGGTGCCGACCACCACCTCGCAGCCGTTCGCCCGCAGCGCCGCGACCGCCTCGCCGAGCTGGCGGACGGCCAGCTGGGCCGGGCTGTGCCGGGTCACGTCGTTGGCGCCGATCATGAGCACGGCGACGTCCGGGTGGTGCGGCAGCGCCTGC
Organism: Kitasatospora sp. NPDC088264; assembly: GCF_040685715.1. Lineage (NCBI taxonomy): Bacteria > Bacillati > Actinomycetota > Actinomycetes > Kitasatosporales > Streptomycetaceae > Kitasatospora > Kitasatospora sp. NPDC088264. Next base: position 107,787 of record NZ_JBFBIR010000025.1, on the reverse strand, counting down.
TCCAGCTGGCCCGAGAGGTGGGCGGAACGGCCGCCGGTGCGGGCCACGTTGACCAGCCGGACCGGGCGTTCGGCCACCGAGGCCAGGCCCGCGGCCAGCAGCGCGCCCGGGGTCTCCCGGGCCCGCAGCACACCGAGGCCGGCGCCGGTGGAGTCACCGAGGACGGCCAGCACCAGCGGCGGCTGCGTGGCGGCGGAGCTGTCGGCGAAGGCCTCGCCGTAGACGCCGTCGGCCTTGGGCGGATCGCCCTCCAGCACGCCGATGGCCTGGATCGCCAGCTTGCTCTCGGTGAGCAGCACGCCCACCAGGCCCACGCCCAGCAGGCCGAGCCCGCCGCCGCCGTACGCCGCCGCGGTGGCGATCCGGCGGGCCACCCGGGCCCGCGAGTCCTGTGCCCCTGGCATCCGATGCCCCCTTCGCGTCCTCGTGCCGCCCCCTCCGGGGCCATGGCGATGCCTGCACCCCCCTCCTACCCGCGCGTGGGCCGGGGCTACCTGCGGGGCTGGGCCATTGGGGGAGGAGGGCGGGTGGGGGGCCGCCGCGAGGGGCCGGGGCGGGGCGAGGGACGGGTGGGGCGGAAGGGCGGGCTGGGGCGGGCGGCACGGCCTAGGCTTTGCAGTACCGAAAGCACTCGCATGCCCACAACCGGGAGGACCCCCGTGCGGTACCACAACTCGATCATCGACCTCGTCGGCAACACGCCGCTGGTCAAGCTGAACAAGGTCGCCGAGGGCATCAGCGCGACAGTGCTGGCGAAGGTCGAGTACTTCAACCCCGGCGGTTCGGTGAAGGACCGCATCGCGATGCGCATGATCGAGGCCGCCGAGGCCTCGGGCGCCCTGAAGCCGGGCGGCACCATCGTCGAGCCGACCTCCGGCAACACCGGTGTCGGCCTGGCGATCGTGGCCCAGCAGAAGGGCTACAAGTGCATCTTCGTCTGTCCGGACAAGGTGTCCACCGACAAGATCAACACCCTGCGCGCGTACGGCGCCGAGGTGGTCGTCTGTCCCACCGCCGTGGCCCCCGAGCACCCGGACTCGTACTACAACGTCTCCGACCGGCTCGTCCGGGAGACCCCGAACGCCTGGAAGCCGGACCAGTACTCCAACCCGGACAACCCGGCCTCGCACTACCACTCCACCGGTCCGGAGCTGTGGGAGCAGACCGAGGGCCGGATCACCCACTTCGTGGCGGGCGTCGGCACCGGCGGCACCATCTCCGGCACCGGTAACTACCTGAAGGAGGTCTCGGGCGGCAAGGTCAAGGTGATCGGCGCCGACCCGGAGGGCTCGGTCTACTCGGGCGGCACCGGCCGGCCGTACCTGGTCGAGGGCGTGGGTGAGGACTTCTGGCCGACCGCCTACGACCGTGACGTCGCCGACGGCATCGTCGCCGTCTCCGACAAGGACTCCTTCCAGATGACCCGCCGCCTGGCCAAGGAGGAGGGCCTGCTGGTCGGCGGCTCCTGCGGCATGGCCGTGGTGGCCGCGCTGGAGGTGGCCAAGGACCTGGGCCCGGACGACGTCGTGGTGGTGCTGCTGCCGGACGGCGGCCGCGGCTACCTGTCCAAGATCTTCAACGACGACTGGATGGCCGACTACGGCTTCCTGCCCTCGGCCACCGACGAGGCGCACATCGGCGAGGTGCTGGCCCGCAAGGACGCCATCGAGCACGAGGGCATCCCGCAGTTCGTCCACATGCACCCGAACGAGACGGTCGCCGAGGCGGTCCGGGTGCTGCGCGAGTACGGCGTCTCGCAGATGCCGGTGGTCTCCCCGGGTGCCGGCCACCCGGACATCATGGCCGGCGAGGTGATCGGCTCGGTGGCGGAGAAGCTGCTGCTGGAGGGCGTCTTCGCGAAGGAGATCGAGCTGACCGACACGTTGGACCGGGTGATGTCCAAGCCGCTGCCGGTCGTCGGTGCGGGCGAGACGGTCACCAACCTGATGACCGTGCTGGAGAAGGCCGACGCCGCGGTGGTGCTGGTGGAGGGCAAGCCGCAGGGCATCGTCACCCGCCAGGACCTGCTGGGCTTCCTCGCCGGCCGCGCCGCGCACTGACCCGTCGGCCCCGGCCCTGACCGGCCCCGCCGCCGGCCCCGATCCCGCCGCCGGCCCCGGTCGGCGGGGCAGACGAGGGTTCGCCCACGCTTTGCCCGCGGTTCGCCCACGGGCGAAGTGGTACACCGGCGTCACCTGCCCGCAGCACGCGGTTAACAACGGTCCGGCATCGTGGTGGTCAACGGCAAGACGCCGAGCGAGACGACGGCAACCGTCCGGGAGCGGCTCCCCGGCGGACGCGGTCGGCTCCGGACACGTCGGGCGGTCCTGACCCGACCCGCCGTGTCCGCCCTCCAGCCCGGCAACGGGGGAGAGGGGCCTCCGCGGGAGGCGCCGTCGTCCCGCCCCTGCCCGGCTGCGGCCGGTCGACAGGGTGCGGCGGCTCCCGCGGCACCGCGCGCCGCACGGCGCGTCTCCGCGGTTCCCGGGTGGGGGAACCGAGGCGGAGAACGGCAGGGCCGGTCCTTCTCCGAGGGACCGGCCCTTCCCGTACGCTCACACGCATGACCAGCACTGAAACCACCCAGGACGAGCCGCGCTACGTCCGGCTCAAGATCGAGCTCATCGCGGAGATCACCGACGAGGGCGCGCTCAAGGCGGCCGCCCTGAAGCAGGTGACCGAGGACGAGTACCTCGACGACGACGAGCGCGCCCAGTCCGTCGACGCCATCGAGGTGGACCCGTCGGGTTCGCTCGCCCACTTCATCGACCCGGTGGCGCTGCTCGGCGACGTGCCGGGTGTCGAGCTGGCCTCGGCGACCTGGGAGTCGGCGCAGACCGAGTTCGACCCCGAGAACGAGGGGTGGGACGAGTACGTGGTGGACGAGTCCGCCGAGTAGCGGCCTCGCCCCGCTGGCTCGTCACCGCTCGTGAACGCCCGGTCTGCCCCGCAGGCCGGGCGTTTTTTCCCTGTTCACCGGGAAGTTGGGTCATCTCATACGATCGCTTACCCTTCGGAGGTGGAACCGTGCACGGGCGGATTGCGTTTCTGTATCCGTAAATGCCCGGGATGATCAGCAGGGAGACGCGACGTGACGGCACGGGACGGTCAGGGGCGGGCAGGCGGAGGCAACTGGAGCCGGCGCGGAGTGCTCGCGGGCCTGATCGGGGCGTCGGTCCTGCTGCTCGCGGCCTGCAACGACACCAAGAGCGCCGACGCCAACGGCTCGGGCGGCTCGGGCGGCTCGGGCGGTTCCGGTGGAACCCCGGGCACCGGCAGCGGCTCCGGCGGGACCAGCAGCGCGCCGAAGACCTCGACCGCCGTCATCACCGTCACTCCTGCGGACGGTGCCGCCTCCGCCAGCTTCAGCGAGCCGGTCAAGGTCACCGTCAGCAACGGCACCCTGGGCACCGTCAAGGTCACCGACTCCACGGGCAAGGAACTGGCCGGCCAGCTCGCCTCCGACGGCGCCAGCTGGACCTCGGCCGCCGCCCCCGCCAGCGGCACCAAGTACACCGTGGCCGCCACCGCCCTCGACAAGGACAAGCTGGAGGCGGACGCCAACGCCACCTTCACCACGGCCACCCCGGCCAACACCTTCGTCGGCTACTTCACGCCCGAGGACGGCTCGGTCGTCGGCGTCGGCATGCCCGTCTCGATCACCTTCAGCAAGCCGATCACCGACCGCAAGGCCGTCCAGCAGGCGATCACCGTGATAGCCGAGCCGGGCGTCGAGATCGTCGGGTACTGGTTCTCCAGCACCCGCCTCGACTTCCGGCCGCAGGAGTACTGGGCCAAGGGCACCAAGGTCACCCTCAAGCTCCGGCTCAAGGACGTCGAGGGCGCCAAGGGCGTCTACGGCACCCAGTCCAAGGACGTCCGCTTCACCATCGGCCGCGCCCAGACCAGCGTCGCCGACCTCGGCGCCAAGAAGCTCACCGTCACCACCGACGGCCAGGTCAGCGCCGTCTACAAGATCTCCGGCGGGTCGCCCGAGCACCGCACCTGGGGCGGCAAGATGGTGATCTCCGAGCAGTTCCAGCAGACCCGGATGAACTCGCAGACCGTCAACCTCGGCAGCGAGTACGACATCGCGGACGTGCCGCACGCCCAGCGGCTCACCACCTCGGGCACCTTCATCCACGGCAACTACTGGTCCTCGTCGTCGATCTTCGGCGGCCAGAACACCAGCCACGGCTGCATCGGCCTCCAGGACGCCAAGGGCGCGCAGGACGGCAGCACGGACGGCTACAAGTTCTACAAGAGCTCCATGGTCGGCGACGTGGTCGAGGTCGTGAACTCCGGTGACAAGACCGTCGCACCGGACAACGGCCTGAACGGCTGGAACCTCGGCTGGGCCGCCTGGAAGGCCGGCAGCGCGGTCTGACGCCGGGAGCCGCCGGGAGCCCGCCGGTCAGCGCTTGGCGTAGTCGGCGAAGCCCTGCCAGTCGACGATGACGCACGGCTCGTCGCCGACGATCCAGGCGTCGTGCCCGGGCGGGCAGATCATCAGGTCGCCGGGGCCGAACTCGGTCTCCTGACCGTCGTCCATGACGATCCTCATCCGGCCCGAGACCACGTACCCCGTGTGGGCGGCCCGGCAGCTGTCGGTCCTGGCGATCGGCTTCACGTGCTTGGACCACTGCCAACCCGGGTGGAACACGGCCCGGCCCACCGGGCCGGCGTCCAGGTTGACCAGGCGCAGCTCCCCCGTGCCCTCCTCGAAGGGGCGGACCTCCTCGGGGGCGTCGAAGTTCATGCGGACGAGACCGGACATGGCGCACTCCTCTCCGCGCGGACGGCCCGGCCGCCCGCGCGGAGAGGAGGCAGGCCCGTCTGCTGGCCCTTCCAGTCTGCGCCCCGACCGGCGGGCGGTCACCTCGGGTGGCCGGCCCGCCGGAACGGTCACGGACGGTCAGCCCTGCGTGCGGGCCACGCCGATCGGGCAGGAGGCGCCGGTGCCGCCGAGGCCGCAGTAGCCGTTCGGATTCTTGGCGTCGGACAGGTACTGCTGGTGGTACGGCTCGGCCGGGTAGAACGGGCCCGCCGGGGCGATCTCGGTGGTGATCGGGCCGTAGCCGAGCGCCGTCAGGGCCGGCTGGAAGGCGTCCCGGCCGGCGGCCGCGGCGGCGGCCTGGGCGGGGGAGTGGGTGTAGACGGCGGAGCGGTACTGGGTGCCGACGTCGTTGCCCTGGCGGTTGCCCTGGGTCGGGTCGTGCGCCTCCCAGAAGGTCTTCAGCAGCCGCTCGTAGGAGATCACCGAGGGGTCGAACACCACCCGGACCGCCTCGGTGTGCCCGGTCAGCCCGCTGCACACCTCCTCGTACGTCGGGTGGGGGGTGTAGCCGCCCTGGTAGCCGACCAGCGTCGTCCAGACACCGGGCAGGCGCCAGAACGTCCGCTCGGCGCCCCAGAAGCAGCCCAGCCCGAAGTCGGCCACCTCCAGGCCGTCCGGGTACGGCCCGGTGAGCGGGTGGCCGAGCACGGTGTGCGGCTCGCGCAGTGCGAAGCCCGGCGACCCCCGGCCGGGCAGCGCCTGGTCGGCGGGAACGAGCGAGGTCTTGTGGCGGTTGAACAGCACGGCCTGCTCCTGCGGGGTAGGGAGGGTTGCGCAGGATTCAACGCGGCGGGCCGCCCCCGGATTCCGGCGCCGCCCGGATTCCGCCGCAGCCCCGGTTCGCAGCCGGCCCGGTTCACGGCGGGCTGGGACGTTCCGGAGGGCGCCGGGCCGCACGGCCACTAGGCTCGACCCATGACCGAGCACCAGCTTCCCCAGGGCTTCGAGACCCTCGCCATCCACGCGGGTCAGGAAGCAGACCCCCAGACCGGGGCCGTCGTCACGCCGATCTACCAGGTGTCCACCTACAAGCAGGACGGGGTGGGCGGCCTGCGGGGCGGCTACGAGTACAGCCGCAGCGCCAACCCGACCCGCACCGCGCTGGAGGAGTGCCTCGCGGCGCTGGAGGGCGGCGCCCGAGGCCTCGCCTTCGCCTCCGGCCTGGCCGCCGAGGACACCCTGCTGCGCACCATCCTCAAGCCGGGCGACCACATCGTGATCCCCAACGACGCCTACGGCGGCACCTTCCGGCTGTTCGCCAAGGTGCTGACCCGCTGGGGCGTCGAGTTCTCCGTCGCCAACACCCAGGACCTGGCCACCGTCCGGGCCGCGCTGCGCCCCAACACCCGCGCGGTCTGGGTGGAGACCCCGTCCAACCCGCTGCTGGGCATCACCGACCTGGCCGCGCTCGCCGAGGTCGCGCACGGCGCCGGCGCGCTGCTGGTGGTCGACAACACCTTCGCCAGCCCGTACCTGCAGCAGCCGATCGCGCTCGGCGCGGACGCGGTCGTGCACTCCACCACCAAGTACATGGGCGGCCACTCGGACGTGGTCGGCGGTGCGCTGGTGCTGGCCGACGCGAGCCTGGGCGAGGAGGTGGCGTACCACCAGAACGCGATGGGCGCCGTCTCCGGGCCGTTCGACGCCTGGCTGGTGCTGCGCGGCATCAAGACGCTGGGTGTCCGGATGGACCGGCACAGCGCCAACGCGGAGAAGGTCGCCGAGCTGCTGGCGAGCCACCCGAAGGTCAGCCAGGTGCTGTACCCGGGCCTGCCCGAGCACCCCGGTCACGAGATCGCCGCCAAGCAGATGAAGGCCTTCGGCGGCATGGTCTCGTTCCGGGTCCAGGGTGGCGAGGAGGCGGCGGTCGAGGTCTGCAACCGCGCGCAGCTGTTCACCCTCGGAGAGTCGCTCGGCGGCGTGGAGTCGCTGATCGAGCACCCGGGCCGGATGACCCACGCCTCGGTGGCCGGTTCGGCGCTGGAGGTGCCCGCCGACCTGGTGCGCGTCTCGGTCGGCATCGAGTCGATCGACGACCTGCTCGCCGACCTCAAGCAGGCACTGGGCTAGGACGCGTTCAGAGGCCCGGATTCTGTTGTGGATCTTCGGCCTCGATGAGCCGGCTGGGGACCGCGGTGGTCACCTGACGCGCTGTCGGCGCACTCGGCCGGAGGAGCCCCTGCGGGCTCCTCCGGCCGGTCCATCGCGTCATGCCCTCACGCGCTCGCGCCGGAGCGGTCCTTCAGGAGCGCTTCCAGGAAGTGGGCGACGCGGAAGCGCAGTCCTCGTTCGGACCGGACTCACCGCGTACCAGGTCCCAGAGGTTCCATCCGCCCCACAGGGTCCATGAGTCCGCTGAGGCCCATGAGTGCGGCGGGTGAGGGGGGCGCGGACACGGCTTCGGCGGGCACTTCTCGTCCTCGACCGTGATCGTCACACACGGGCAGTCCACGGTCAGTTCGACCGTGGTCACCGCGGTCTGGGGCAGTTCGTAGCCGGGGGGAGCGGCGGTTTCCTGCCAGTAGTAGGTGCCGAACGGAAGGTTGTCCGTGGAGCAGACGCCGTTCGCTCCGGTGGTGCAGGGGGAGCCGACGGGGGTGTCGGGGTTGGTTCCGGTGGTTTGGAGGCCGGGGACGCCGTTGGTCTCGTGCCAGAGTTGGAAGGTGGCGCCGGCCAGTGGTTGTCCGGTGGCGGAGTCGACCTTGGTGACCGTGGTGGAGCCGGTCGGGGCGATGGTCTTGGTGTCCTGGACGGTGATCGGGACGTTCTGTCCGTTGGTGTCGAGGACGACGGTGGTGACGTTGAGTTCCGGCAGGTCGTAGCCGTTGGGTGCCGATACTTCTTGCCAGTAGTAGGTGCCGAGGGGGAGGCCGCTTGCGGAGCAGGTGCCGTTTGCTCCGGTGGTGCAGGGGGAGCCGACGGGGGTGTCGGGGTTGGTTCCGGTGGTTTGGAGGCCGGGGACGCCGTTGGTCTCGTGCCAGAGTTGGAAGGTGGCGCCGGCCAGTGGTTGCCCGGTGGCGGAGTCGACCTTGGTCACGCTCGTGGACCCGGTCGGGGCGGTGGCTTTGGTGTCCTGGACGGTGATCGGGACGTTCTGTCCGTTGGTGTCGAGGACGACAGTGGTGACGTTGAGTTCCGGCAGCTCGTAGCCGGGGGGAGCGGCGGTCTCCTGCCAGTAGTAGGTGCCCAACGGGAGACCTGTCGTGGAGCAGGTGCCGTTCGCTCCGGTGGTGCAGGGGGAGCCGACGGGGGTGTCGGGGTTGGTTCCGGTGGTTTGGAGGCCGGGGACGCCGTTGGTCTCGTGCCACAGCTGGAAGGTCGCGCCGGCCAGCGGTTGCCCGGTGGCGGAGTCGACCTTGGTGACCGTGGTGGAGCCGGTCTCGACGATCGGGGACTTGGTGTCCTGGACGGTCACCGGGACGTTCTGCCCGTTCGTGTCCAGGACCACGGTCGTCACCGCGGGCTGCGGCAGGTCGTAGCCGGGGGGAGCGGCGGTCTCCTGCCAGTAGTAGGTGCCCAACGGGAGACCTGTCGTGGAGCAGACGCCGTTCGCCCCGGTCGTGCAGGGGGCGCCCACCTCGGTGTCCGGGGTGCCCCCCGAGGTCTGGAGGCCGGGGACGCCGTTGGTCTCACGCCACAGCTGGAAGGTGGCCCCCGCCAGGGGCTGCCCCGTGACGGAATCGACCTTGGTCACGCTGGTCGAGGCGGTGGGAGCGGGACTTCCGCACGCCGGAAGGTCGCCGTTGAAGGGATAGGCGTGGAACTCGGTCCCGGTCATCCCCGAGCCGGAGTTCTGGAGCAGCGAACCGGTGGTGAAGAACCGTCCGTTCAGACCGGGCAGGCTCATGGTGGCGGTGCTGGCCGGGTTGCCGACCAGCACACTGCCCTGGAACTGCCCCGATCCCTTGAGCGTGACGGACGTCGCGGCGGGGAAGTTCCACAGGAGGCGCTCGCGCAGCCGGTTCCAGGGATCGGTGTCCTGGAGGCTCCCGCTGTAGGTGTTGATGGTGCGGGCGCCGCCCACGAGGTTGACGAGTACCGTCGCGTTCGCGGGGATGCCGGCGAACGCGATGCCCTGAGTGGAGCCTCCGTTCCCGGCGATGTCGAAGTCGACGTTGAAGACCTGGAGTGCGGAGGTGCCGTCACCGGTGAACAGGGTCTGGAATCCCTGGTTGACCGCGGTTCCGGTGGCGGGGCGGGGTGTGCCGACCCCGGCGTAGCACTCGCTCGCCGTCTGCAGCTGACCGCGCAGCGGCGTGTAGGCGGCCACGGCCTGTGCTTCCTGGACCTTCGTGCCGACGATGGTGCCCGTGGCCGTGCCCGCGTAGCGGACGACGCCGCCCTCCGCCAGGAGCCTCTGCCCCGGGGCCACCGTGACGTTGCCTCCGGCGGTGAGGAAGTCGGCGCCGTTCGGCGGGGGGACCCGTGAGCCGACGCCGACGATGCCGATGTTGTAGACGGAGCTGCCTCCCGGGGCTTTGTTCAGGTCGAAGTTGCCGAGGGTCACCACGTGCCCCTCGGCCTCCGCGGCGGAACCGCCGACGTTGAAGTCGCCGCCGACGAAGATGTTCACGCCGTCGTCGCGGCCTGCGAAGGGACCGTTGTTGACCGGGGGGAACGTCGCGGGACAGTCCGCACCCAGGCACGGCCCGAGGCCGCCCGGAAGACCGGCCGCGTACGCGGCCGGCGGTGCGACGAGTGACATGCCGAAGGGCACGAGCGTCAGGGCCAGGACGGAACCCACCGTCCTGCCGAGTCGGCGTCTCCAGGTGACGGTGGTCACCGGGTTCTGACTGGGCTTCACCTCAGTCCTCTCACCATGTGGACACAATGGGGCCCTCGGAGTGTTCCGGGCTGGAGGGCCGAGCATCGTGACTCGTTGGTGTTGTCATCTGAAAATCGTGTTAATGCACCCGTTCGGCTGTGTGTCGACGGGTGATCGGTCCGAGCGCGAGGGACGGCCTCCGGCCGTCGGCGGTCACTGGCCCTGCTGGTCCGCGGTGTACGACTCCATCGCGTGGTTGAAGCGGGCCAGCAGGGCGCAGAACGCCTGCTGTTCCTCGGGCGGCCAGTCGGCCGTCAGGCGGCGGGTCAACTCGGCCCGACCGTCGCGGACTTCGGCCAGTCGGCCGGAGCCGACCGGGGTCAGCGCGAGGCGTACGGCGCGGCGGTCGGCCGGGTCCTGGACCCGGCCGACCAACCCGCCCGCGACCAGCGGGGCGACCTGCCGGGTCACCGTGGAGGAGTCGACGCCGAGCGACTCGGCCAGCGCCTTGACGTTGGCGGGCCCGTGCCGCTCCAGGCGGTCGAGCAGCAGGTAGGCGGCCCGGTCCAGCGCGCCGAGACCGCCGCCGGTGGTCCGGACCTGGTCCATCCGGCGGGCGAACACCGCCAGCTGGTACTGGAGTCGGGCGTGCACGGGGTCGGTGCGGTCGGTGGCCTGGGGCGAGGTCGTCGTCATCGCGGCTCACGATCGTCGTGCGGTGAGGGAGGCTCAGAAGCAGCAGCGTACGCGGGCGGGGCGGGCCCGGGAACAGCCCCGGCATCCCGGATTGCCGGTGTCGACCACCGTAGGCTGGCGTTATGCACAACTGGCCGGTCACCCTCGACGACGTCCGCGGCGCCCAGAAGATGCTCGCCGGAATCGCCCGGGTGACGCCGATGGAGGGCAGCCGGTACCTGTCCGGGCTGATCGGCGCGCCGGTCCACCTGAAGTGCGAGAACCTCCAGCGCACCGGTTCGTTCAAGCTGCGCGGCGCGTACGTGCGGATCGCCGGGCTCTCGCCGGTGCAGCGGGCCGGCGGGGTGGTGGCGGCGAGCGCGGGCAACCACGCGCAGGGGGTGGCGCTGGCGGCCTCGCTGCTGGGGGTGCACTCGACCGTGTTCATGCCGGTCGCGGCACCGCTGCCCAAGGTCGCGGCGACCCGGGAGTACGGCGCGCAGGTGCGGCTGCACGGTGCCACGGTGGACGAGGCGTTGCAGGCCGCGCAGCGGTACTCGGAGGCGACCGGCGCCGTGTTCATCCACCCCTTCGACCACTGGGACGTGGTCACCGGCCAGGCGACCGTCGGGCTGGAGATCCTGGAGCAGTGTCCCGAGGTGCGGACCATCCTGGCCGGGGTGGGCGGCGGCGGCCTGCTGGCCGGGATCGCGGCGGCGGTCAAGCCGTTGCGGCCGGACGTCCGGGTGGTGGGGGTGCAGGCGGCGGGCGCGGCCGCGTACCCGCCCTCGCTGGCGGCCGGGCGGCCGGTGTCGCTGGAGCACTACGCCACGATGGCCGACGGGATCATGGTCGGCCGGCCCGGGGACATCCCGTTCGAGGTGGTCAACTCGCTGGCGGACGGCGTCCGGACGGTCTCCGAGGACGCGCTGTCGCGGGCCCTGCTGCTGGGCCTGGAGCGGTTGAAACTGGTGGTCGAACCGGCCGGGGCGGCCCCGATCGCGGCGCTGCTGGAGCAGCCGGACTCCTTCGAGGGGCCGGTGGTGGCCGTGCTGTCCGGCGGCAACATCGACCCGCAGCTGATGCAGCGGGTGCTGCGGCACGGGCTGGCGGCGGCCGGCCGGTACCTGTCGCTGCGGGTGCGGCTGGCGGACAAGCCGGGCTCGCTGGCCGACCTGCTGGGGGTGCTGACCAGGCTGGACGCCAACGTGCTGGACGTCGCGCACGTGCGGATCGACCCGCGGCTGGGGCTGACCGAGGTCGAGGTGGACCTGCACCTGGAGACCAAGGGGCCGGAGCACTGCGCGGCCGTGGTCGGCGAGCTGCGGGACGCGGGGTACGTCGTTTCCAGCTGAGTCCCGAAGGTGCCTGAGGAGCATAAGGAGCCTGAGGCGCTTGGGGGCTTGGGGGGCCTGGCGTCTCGGGCGCCGGATGGTGCGGGGCGGGCCTCAGCGGATCTCGGTGGATGTCAGTGGTCCCTGTCACTATGGCGGAGCCCTATGCCTTGACGCGATATATCGCGTGCTGCCAGACTCGCGATACATCGCGTTCTGTGCGCCGGTAGGCGAAAACCGAGTCGCCCGCATGCCCGAAAAAGGGGCAGAGTGTGACAGATCGCCCATATTCGTCCGAGGAGATGAGGCAGGCCATGGCGCCAGCCATCCAAGCCGAGAACCTGGTCAAGACCTTCGGCGACGTACGAGCCCTGGACGGCGTGAGCCTCGACGTCCCCGAGGGCACGGTGCTCGGGCTGCTCGGCCCGAACGGCGCCGGCAAGACCACCACCGTGCGGATCCTCACCACCCTGCTGCGCCCCGACTCGGGCCGCGCGGTGGTCGCCGGCGTCGACGTGCTCAAGCACCCCAACAAGGTCCGCAGCCTGATCGGCCTGTCCGGCCAGTACGCGGCGGTCGACGAGTACCTCACCGGCTTCGAGAACCTCCAGATGGTCGGCGAGCTCTACCAGATGAGCGCCCGTCAGGCGAAGGTCCGGGCGCTGGAGCTGCTGGAGTGGTTCAACCTCGCCGAGGCCAAGGACCGCACCGCCAAGACCTACTCCGGCGGCATGCGCCGCCGCCTCGACCTCGCCGCCGCGCTGGTCGTCCGGCCGCCGGTGATGTTCCTCGACGAGCCGACCACCGGCCTCGACCCGCGCAACCGGCTCGCGCTCTGGGAGGTCATCGAGACCTTGGTCGAGCAGGGCACCACGCTGCTGCTCACCACCCAGTACCTGGAGGAGGCCGACCGGCTGGCGCACGACATCGCCGTCGTCGACCACGGCCGGGTGATCGCCCGCGGCACCGCCGACCAGCTCAAGGCCCAGATCGGCGGCGAGCGGATAGAGGTCGTGGTGCACGAGCCGGGCCTGGTCACCGACGCGGTCGCGGCGTTGTCCGGGTACGCGCTGGGCGAGCCGGCGGTGGAGAAGAACACCCGCCGGATCACCGTGCCGGTCAGCGGCGGCGCCCGGGTGCTCGCCGACGTCATCCGCGAACTGGACGCCCGCGGCATCGAGATCGACGACATCGGCCTGCGCCGCCCGACCCTGGACGACGTGTTCCTCACCCTCACCGGCCACGTCGCCGAGGCGGTGGAGGAGGAGAGCGGCTCCGGCGGCCGCGGCCGGGGCGGCCGGGGCAAGGGCGGGCCGTCCGCCGAGGGGCCGGACGCCGAGGGGCCGGACGGCTCCGACGGCCAGGGACCGGACAAGCGGGCCGTCGCGGCCGGAACGGAGCGCTGAGATGAGCACCGCCACCGAGCACGCCATCGGCGAGGCGATGCCCAGGCAGCGCCGCGGCATCGCCGCCACCCTGCACGACTCCTGGGTGGTCGCCAAGCGCAACCTGCGCCGGATGACCAGGATCCCCGAGATCGTGGTCTTCGGGCTGATGCAGCCGGTCATGTTCGTGCTGCTGTTCTCGTACGTGATGGGCGGGGCGATCAAGATCCCCGGGGCGAGCTCCAGCTCCGACTCGTACATCCAGTTCCTGATGGCCGGCATCTTCGCCCAGACCGTCACCTTCGCCGTCGCCGGCGCCTCCGCCGGGATCGCGGAGGACATGACCAAGGGCCTGGTGGACCGCTTCCGCTCGCTGCCGATGGCCCGCTCGGCCGTGCTGGTCGGCCGCACCCTGGCCGACCTGTGCCAGACCGCGTTCACCGTGGTCGTGCTGGCCCTGGTCGCGCTGCTGGTCGGCTGGCGGATCCACGACGGCGTGCTCAACGCACTCGGCGCCTTCGGCCTGCTGCTCCTGCTCGGCTACGCGTTCTCCTGGATCGGCGCGCTGATCGGCCTCTCGGTGCGCAGCCCCGAGGCGGCCACCTCGGCCGGCCTGATCTGGCTGTTCCCGCTGACCTTCGTCTCCAACGCCTTCGTGCCGGTCAGCTCGATGCCGGGCTGGCTGCAGGCGGTCGCGTACTGGAACCCGTTCAGCGCCACCGTGCAGGCCTGCCGGGACCTGTTCGGCAACCAGGTCGGCCCGGTGGACGCCACCTGGCCGATGCAGCACGCCGCACTGGTGTCGGTGCTCTGGTCGGTGCTGATCACCGCGGTGTTCTCCTGGCTGTCGGTGCGCAAGTACCGCTCGGCCGTGGGCTGAACCGCGCCCGGTACGCCGCGAGGGCGGCCGCGGAGTCCTGGACTCCGCGGCCGCCCTCGTCTGTCGGTCAGGCCTGGTCAGGCCGGATCGCGCCGGATCACGCCGGATCAGGCCTGGTCAGCCGGCGTGCGGCACGACCTTGACGATCTTCACCATGGCGGGCTTGCCGTTCGGCAGATCGTAGGTCGCCTCGTCGCCGATCTGCTTGCCGTCGATCGCGCGGCCCAGCGGCGACTGCGGCGAGTAGACGTCCATGGTGTCGGCGCCGGCGACCTCGCGCGAGGCGAGCAGGAACTCCATGGTGTCGTCCTCGTCGCCGTCGAAGGCGACCGTGACGACCATGCCCGGGGCCACCACACCCGAGTCGGCCGGGGCCTCGCCGACCTTGGCACGCTCCAGCAGCTGGGTCAGCTGGCGGATGCGCAGCTCGTACTTGCCCTGCTCCTCCTTGGCCGCGTGATAGCCGGCGTTCTCCTTGAGGTCGCCCTCCTCGCGCGCCGCCTCGATCTTCTGGGCGATCTCGATGCGCCAGGGCCCGGTCAGGTGATCCAGCTCGGCCTTCAGCTGGTCGTAGCCGGCCTGAGTGAGCCAGGTCACGTTCTCACTGGTCTGGGTCACGGGTGCTCCTCGTAGGTGCTGGGGCTGTGCTGAGGGTGTGAGTCGTCAGCAGGGTTGGTGGTGATATCGGTCGTAACTACAAAGCAACGCCCGCTCCCGTACCATCCGGTGCGGAAGGGGCGAAACCACGAGCCTAACAAGTCCTGCCGACAAGCAGAAGGGTCGTTGGCGCGCCATTGACGTCGGCGTTGCGCCACGGTGTACAGCGAATGCGCCACGGTGTACGGGGGCGGTGCGTGCCGGGCCGGGTGCGGGACTTCCTACGGATGCCCGTTCTCCCGATCGGTTATGCGCCGGTGCCCGGCAGAGTACCGGTGGTGCCCGGCAGAGTACCGGTGAGCGCGGCACGCTGCCGGTGCGACTCGGCGGCCGGGCCTCCTCCTCCGCGCTCCTTCGGGGGCTTACTTCTTCGCCGGCGTGCAGCCCAGCAGTTCGGCGGTGGTGCCACGGGCGGTGGTCCGCAGCGTGACCACGGCGTCGTAGCTGGAGCCGCCGGCCGGCACCGGGAAGTCGGCCACCCCGACCACCGAGCCGTCCGAACCCTGCGAGCGGACCGTGCAGCTGCCGGCCGTCCCGCCGCTCTTGCGCACCGCCAGGTGCAGCTCGACCTCGGAGTCCGAGACCGCCTGGAAGGTCGGGACCGAGCCGTTGATCGTGGTCTCGCGCAGCAGGTAGGAGCCGCCCAGCCAGGCCACCAGGCCCAGGCCCAGCACGCCGCAGACCGCGCCGACCACCTTCAGGCGGCGGTCCGAATCGCGGTCGCCGCGCCGGCCGTAGCGCCCCTCGGGCAGCTGCGGGGTGGTGGTGCTCGCGTTCATCGGACCCAGTCCTCTCCTGACGGGAGGGCCGCGCGGGTGGTGCGGGGGAATGCGACGCTCCTCCAGTCCGTCACTATAGGAGGGGCACGCCCGCGGCCGGTCCGGCGGGGGCGGGGCTCGACCGGGCCGGGGTTCGTCCGCGGCCGGTCCCGCGGCGACGCGGCCCCGACGTGAGCGGCTCGTACGGTGGGCGGACCGGACTTCGCGGAACGCCCGATATGTGGAAGGAACGCAAGGCGTTGACTGAGCAGTTGCGACTGATGGCGGTGCACGCCCACCCGGACGACGAGTCCAGCAAGGGCGCGGCCACCATGGCCATGTACGTCGAGCAGGGAGTGGACGTGCTCGTGGCCACCTGCACCGGGGGCGAACGCGGGTCGGTTCTCAACCCCAAGCTCCAGGGGGACCCGTACATCGAGGAGAACATCCACGAGGTGCGCCGCAAGGAGATGGACGAGGCCCGGGCGATCCTGGGCGTCAAGCAGGCCTGGCTCGGCTTCGTCGACTCCGGCCTGCCCGAGGGCGACCCGCTGCCCCCGCTGCCCGAGGGCTGCTTCGCCCTGGAGGACGTGAAGGAGGCGGCCGAACCGCTGGTCCGGCTGATCCGGGAGTTCAAGCCGCAGGTCATCACGACCTACGACGAGAACGGCGGCTACCCGCACCCCGACCACATCATGACCCACAAGATCACCATGCTGGCCTTCGACGCCGCCGGAGACCCGGACGCCTACCCGGAGGCCGGCGAGCCCTGGCAGCCGCTGAAGGTCTACTACAACCACGGCTTCCCGATGGGCCGCATCCGCGCCCTGCACCAGTACCTCACCGAGCACGGCCACGACTCGCCGTACGGGGAGTGGATCGCGGGCTGGGAGAAGAGCGGCCGCCAGGAGCGCGAGATCACCACCCGGGTGAGCTGCGGCGACTGGTTCGAGACCCGCGACCGTGCGCTGATCGCCCACGCCACCCAGATCGACCCCGACGGGCCGTGGTTCCGCGTCCCGCTGGACGTCCAGCGCGAGGTCTGGCCCACCGAGGACTACGAACTCGCCCGTACCCTGATCGACGTGGACCTGCCGGAGGACGACCTGTTCGCCGGCCTGCGCACCCCCACCCTGGCCGTCGAGGCCGCCGACACGCGCGACTGAACCACCCCCCGATGGCCCGGCTCCCCGTGAGCCGGGCCACCATAGAGATATGAGCGCCCCCGTGAACCTCGTCAACCTCGCCGCCGACCTCGCCGTCGACGACGCCAAGGTCACCCCCGGACTCCTCGGCTTCGTCGTCTTCGCCGCCCTCGGCGTGGCCACCTGGTTCCTGGCCAAGTCCATGAACCGGCAGTTCAAGAAGGTCGACTTCGCGGAGGAGCCGGAAGCCCCCAAGGAGTAGCGCGCGGGCGCGCGCGGGGCCCGGCTCGCCGCAGCCGGTGTCCCGGCGCCCGGCCCCCGATGCGCGAGGATGGGGGGCATGCCGAACCGTCTCGCGGACGCGACCTCGCCGTACCTGCTGCAGCATGCCGAGAACCCGGTCGACTGGTGGCCCTGGGGGCCGGAGGCCTTCGCGGAGGCGGAGCGGCGGGGGGTCCCGGTGCTGCTCAGCGTCGGGTACGCGGCGTGCCACTGGTGTCACGTGATGGCCCACGAGAGCTTCGAGGACGCTGAGGTCGCCGGCTACCTGAACGAGCGGTTCGTCGCCGTCAAGGTGGACCGGGAGGAGCGGCCCGACGTCGATGCCGTCTACATGGAGGCCGTGCAGGCCGCCACCGGGCAGGGCGGCTGGCCGATGACGGTGTTCCTCACGCCCGACAAGGAGCCGTTCTACTTCGGCACCTACTTCCCGCCGGAGCCCCGGCACGGCATGCCGTCCTTCCGCCAGGTACTGGAAGGCGTCGACGCCGCCTGGCGGGGCCGGCGGCAGGAGGTCGCGGAGGTCGCCGGGCGGATCCGGGCCGACCTCGCCGAGCGCGCCGCCGTCTACTCGGCCGGTGCCCACCATCCGCCCGCCGGCGCAGATCTGCACCAGGCGCTGGTCGCCCTCAGCCGGGAGTTCGACGACCGGCACGGCGGCTTCGGGGGCGCGCCCAAGTTCCCGCCGGCCATGGTCGTCGAGTTCCTGCTGCGCCACCACGCCCGCACCGGCTCCGAGGCGGCCCTGGAGATGGCCGTCCGCACCGGCGAGGCGATGGCCCGCGGCGGCATCCATGACCAACTCGGCGGCGGCTTCGCCCGGTACGCGGTCGACGCCGGCTGGGTCGTGCCGCACTTCGAGAAGATGCTGTACGACAACGCCCTGCTGCTGCGCGCCTACCTGCACCTGTGGCGGGCCACCGGCTCCCCGCTGGCCCGTCGGACCGCGCTGACCACCGCCGACTTCCTGCTGCGCGAACTGCGCACTCCCGAAGGCGCGTTCGCGTCCGCGCTGGACGCCGACAGCCTCGACGAGGAGACCGGGCAGTCCACCGAAGGCGCCTACTACGTATGGGAACCCGGCCAGTTGGTCGACCTGCTCGGCCCCGCCGACGCGGCCACCGCCGCCCGGCTGTTCACCGTCACCGCCGGCGGAACCTTCGAACACGGCACCTCCGTTCTCCAACTCCTCGCCGATCCCGAGGACTTCACCGAGTACGAGACCATCCGCGCCCGGTTGTTCGAGGCCCGCGCCCGGCGGCCCGCCCCCGCCCGCGACGACAAGGTCGTCGCCGCCTGGAACGGCCTCGCCATCGCCGCCCTCGCCGAGACCGGCGCCCTCCTGGAGCGCCCCGACCTCGTCGAGGCCGCCGAACGCGCCGCCGACCTGCTGCTCGCCGTCCACCTCACCCCCGACGGCCGGCTGCTGCGCACCTCCCGCGACGGCCGGGCCGGCACCAACGCGGGCGTCCTGGAGGACTACGCCGACACCGCCGAGGGCTTCCTGTCCCTGTACGCCGTCACCGGCGACGCCGCCTGGCTGCAACTGGCCGGCGGACTCCTCGACACCGTGCTCAAGCACTTCACCGACGAGACCTCCGGCGCGCTCTACGACACCGCCGACGACGCCGAGGAACTCATCCGGCGCCCCCAGGACCCCACCGACAACGCCACCCCGTCCGGCTGGACAGCCGCCGCCGGCGCCCTGCTCACCTACGCCGCCTACACCGGCTCCGACCGGCACCGGACGGCCGCCGAACGGGCCCTCAGCATCGTCGGCGCGCTCGCGTCCCGGGCCCCCCGGTTCATCGGCTGGGGCCTCGCCGTCGCCGAGGCGCTGCTCGACGGGCCGCGCGAAGTCGCCGTCGTCGGCCCGGCCGAGGACCCGGCCACCGCCGCACTGCGCCGGGCCGCGCTGCTCGGGACCGCGCCCGGGGCGGTCGTCGCGGTGGGCGCGCCGGCGGGCCCGGCGGATGGTTCGGCGGACGGTTCGGTGGAGGACGGCGGCGCGGAGGTGCCGCTGCTGGTGGGCCGGCCGCTGGTCGGCGGAGCGCCCGCCGCCTACGTCTGCCGGCACTTCGCCTGCGAAGCGCCGACCACCGACCCGGCGGTCCTCGGCGAGCGGCTTGGCGTCGCCGTCGAGTAAAACGCTGGTGGGAGGGGTGCGGCCGGGCCAGAATGGGCCATGACCTGGACCTTGAGCAGCTCGTTCGACGACTTCCGGCGCCACGCGGAAGAGTTCCTCGCCGCCCGCCCGGCCGAGAGCACCGTCCTGCTCACGGTCGTACACCGGCTGGCCGAACGCGGCCTGGACGTGTTCGGCCAGCGGCCACCGGTCTTCGGTTGGTGGCGCCCGGCGGACGGAGGCCCGGTCGAAGGAGCCTTCCTCCAGACGCCGCCGTTCGGCCCCCGGCTCTCCTGCACACCGGCGGCGGCAGCCGAGCTGGCGGTCGAACTGGCCTCCGCCGGGAGCGAGTTCACCGAGGTGTCCGGCGTCGGCGGAGGCGCGGACGCGGTCCGGGCCTTCGCCGCGGCCTGGACCGCCGCCACCGGTGCCGGCCAGTCCGTCCGCTTCAACGAACGGCTCTACCGGCTCGGCGAGTTGACCGACCCGCCCCGCCCGCCCGCCGGCCACCACCGGCCCGCCGCCCCGGCCGACCGCGAACTGGCGATCCGCTGATACGAGGAGTTCCTCGTCGAAGCCGGGGTCGACCTGCCCAACGTCCCCCAGGCCGTCGACGACCGGATCGCCACCGGCGGCCTCCACCTGTGGGAGGACGGCTGCCGCCCCGTCGCCCTGGCCGGCAGTAGCCCGGTGATCGCCGGCATGTCCCGCATCGGCCCCGTCTACACCCCGACCGACCAGCGCGGACGCGGCTACGCCAGCGCCGTCACCGCCGCCGCCTCCGCCCACGCCCTCGCCCAGGGGGCGGCCGAGGTCCTGCTCTACACCGACCTCGCCAACCCGACCAGCAACTCCATCTACCAGCAGATCGGCTACCGGCCGGTCGAGGACTGCCTGACCCTGGACTTCACGACGCGGGGCGGAAATTACGCGTAGTCGACCGGGCGGCCGCCGACCACCTTCGTGTCGAAGGGGTCGACGGCCGCTGTCGCGGCGGGTGCCGGCAGGTGGTCCGCGTTCACGTACGTCTGCGCGCAGGTCAGCAGATTGCCGCCGGCCGACTTCATGTCACCGGCCAGGCCGTCCAGCAGCGCCTTCCAGGCCGCCCCGCACCCCTGCAACGCCGCCCCGCTCCGCCAACCCGCCAGACTCCCGGCCGCCTTGGCGCTCGGCTCGGCCAACTTCGCGGTCTCGTCGGGCACTTTCCCGGCGACGGTCAGCGCGCTGTTCCCGGCTGCGGTCAACTCGCCCGGCTTGACGGTGAATCCTGGGTCGCTCGGCACGATGTCCCCCCGGACGTCCGATGTCGGTCGTGGGCTATGGTAGCGGCGAGTACTGGGGGGTGCACTCATGGTTGACACGGATCGGCAAGCGGGAGAGAACCGCCTCGATCTCGCGAGCCTGAAGAACGCCAAGCCGGAGGACCTGCACACGGCGGCGGACGCCTACGACGCGCTGCACAAGGCGTACACGCAGCACACCGCCGACTGGAAGAGCGGTACCGCCGACCGGGTCCACGGATCCGGCTGGACCGGCCCGGCGGCCGACGCCGCCTTCCACTCACTGGACGGCACCACCAGCCAACTGCACGCCGCCGAAACCGAACTGGCCGCCATCGGCCAGACCCTGCGAGACCACGCCGACCTCTTCGGGCTGGCCCAGTCGAAACTCCGTCAGGCCCTCATCGACGCCACCGCCAAGGGACTGACGGTCAGCGACACCGGGACGGTGAGCTGGCCCCCGGCGACCGGCCCCGTGAACGCCACCTGGGAGACGAAACAGAAGACGGCGGCCGAGGACGTCGCCAAGCGGATCAGTGCCGCCATCACGGAGGCGAGTGCGGCCGACCAGACCCTGGCGGGGCTGCTCAAGGGCTTCACCCAGCACGCCACCAGCAAGTCGGGGCTGACCCTCGCCGTCGCCGAGGCCGACCAGAAGGCGGCGAACAGCCCGGGCTCCCCCTACCTCAGGGACATGCCCGCCGTGGGGACGCCCCCGACGGAGGTCAACAACTGGTGGAACGGCCTCGACCCGGCGGGCCGGCAGTGGTACATCGACCACCACCCGGAGAACATCGGAAACCTGGACGGGGTTCCGGCGGAGGTGCGAAACCGGGTCAACCGGGCGTACCTGGACAAGCGGATGAGGGAACTCGAAGGTAGGAACCGGACGAAGGAAGAAGAGGCGGAGTACCAGAAGCTCAGGCCCATCCAAGAGCGCCTCGCCCAGGATGCCCGGGCGAAGGACGGTCGGCCACCCACCTACCTGATCGGCGTCGGCACCGAAGGCCAAGGCCGCGCGATCCTGTCCTTCGGAAACCCTGACACCGCCACCGACATCTCCTCCTACGTGCCGGGGATCACGACCACCCCCGATTCGCTCGGCGCGGCGAAGCCAGGTACCACGCCCGGCACCAACGAGGCGGAAAACGCGTTGAACGTCTGGCGAGAGGCCAACAAGAAGATCAAGCCCGGTGGATCGGCGGCCTCCATCATCTGGCTCGGATACGACCCGCCGGACATCGACATCAAAGCGGCCACGTCCGAGCGGGCGGTCAAGGGCGCACCCGATTATGCGAGGTTCGTCACCGGGCTCCGGGCGACCAACATGAGCGGCCAGAGCCCGCACATCACCTCGATGGGGCACAGTTACGGCTCGCTCCTCGTCGGACAGGCCACGAAGATGGCCGCCCACCAGGGGAACTACACGCTGCCGGACGACGTGGTGATCATCGGCAGTCCCGGTGTCGGCGTGACACACGCCTCGGACCTGGGGATGCCCGCCGGGCATGTGTGGGCGGGCGCGGCCGGCAACGACCCGGTCACCCAAATCCCCTCGGCGAACGCCGCGACGGTGCCCTGGCCCTTCGGCGGCTTGGTCGGCGCCGACCCGCACGACCTCTGGTACGGGAGAGACCCAGCGAGCGAGTCCTTCGGGGCCAAGCGCTTCACCGTCGACGGTTGGAGCAAGTCGTGGAGCTGGGAGGACTTCGGGATGCACACCAAGTACCTGGCCCCGGAGACCGGCGGCCCCTCGTTGGGCAACATTGCCTCGATCGTGACGGGCAAGGCAGACGACGTTCACCTGACGGAGGGCCGATGACGACCCGCTGGAAGGTGATCGGCTCGATCGTGCTGTCGTTCGTCGTCACGGTGGCCCTCGGTGCGGTGCTGTTCGCCAACGGGTACGGGCCATTGGCGTTGGCCGATCGATCGGGCCGGGTGAGGACAAGCGAGGGGAAGGGCCGGATCGACCATGCCCTGCGCGCCACCATGGATGGAGTTTCGCCTTCATTCACCTATGCGGGGGCCGAGTTCGAGGTGCGGAGGGAGGACGATCTCTGGGACGGCGAGCGGAGTATGGGTTCGGCCGTCACCGAGATCGTCACCGTGCGGACCGCGGTCTCGCGGGCAAAACTGCCGACCTTGATGGATCAGGTGACCCAAGCCTGGAAGGCACTTGGGAGCCGGGTGGTCGATCGATCGGACCCCGCCGATGAGATTCAGGCCCTGCGCGGTATGGGAGACGTGGGTGGGGAGACGTTCCTAACGTTCTACGCGAGGGCCCAGCAAGACTCGACCTACCTGGTGATGTTCAGGGCAGAGGCCATTGGGGTGCTGTACCAGCCCGCCCATGAGTACAAGCCCGTGCCCCCGCTCGTCCGAACATCGCTCGACGCCAAGGTCGATGTGGTCGACGACCCGTACTGGTCGCACTGACGCCGCGCCCGTCACTCCCAGTCCCACCTGATTCCCAGCAGGCACGGCCGCAGTGCCGTCGCGACCAGGTGGACGCAGTGGTGGCCGTCCAGGGTCAGTTCCTCCGTCTCGTAGGGGGCTTCGCCCGGGGAGTGGAGGGCGAAGCGGTGGCAGCGGACGGGGAGGGCGGCGGGGTGGAAGGTGATCTGGAGGACGTACTGGCCGGCGCCGGAGTTGAAGCCGCGGACGTATTCGCAGCTGGGGTCGGGGGAGGGGGCGTCGTCGAAGCCGTAGCCGAGGAGGTGGGTGTCGCCGGCGCGTAGGCGGCGGTCGAGGAGGAGTTCGGCGACGAGCAGGTGGTGGGTCTGGTCGCGGCGGATGCGGCCGGGGCGGCAGTTCTCTTCGGCGCGGACGCCGACGCGGGTGATGTCGCTGCCGGGGTCGCCCTGGTAGAGCGCGAGGTAGCGGTCGATGCCGTCGCGGTGGGCGCGGAGGGCGTGTTGGGAGTCGCGACGGGCGAGTTGGCGGTCGGGGCCGAGGCGGATGCGTTCGATGTGGGTGATGGTGTGCAGGCCGGTGTCGCGGGGGCCGGCGATGGTGGCGGGCAGGTCGTCGACGGCGGTGGCGGGGGAGATGAGGTCGCGGTAGGGGCGTACGGGTGGGCCGGCGGGGGTGGTGTCGGCGGCGCGGCGGGGGCCGAGCAGGCGGGTGAGGGAGTGTTCGGGGAGGTCGAGGACGTCTTCGAGGGCGGCGACGGCGCGGAGGGATTCGGGGCGTTCGGGGCGGCGGCGGCCTTGTTGCCAGTAGCTGAGGCTGGTGAGTCCGACGTGGACGCCGCGCAGGGCGAGGTGGCGTCGGATGCGGTGGAGGGCGAGGCCGCGGGTGGCGATGGCGGTGCGCAGGGCGAGGTGGAAGGGGCCGGTGCGGAGGGCGGCGGTGAGGTCGGCCTGGTCGGTGCGGTGGATGACGGCCTCCTGGGGGACGGGCGCGGGCAGACCGTGTTTGACCGTGAATATTCACATCAGGGCGGCGGTTTGTCACCGGTCCTGGCGTGCCACGCGGGGGTTTTCGGGGTGGCGTTCACACCCGTGGCCGGTCGTTCACACCTGAACTGTGATGGTCCTGGGGGCCGTTGACCGGCTTCCGGGGGCGGCGGGATGCTCATGGCGCGATCCGGACCGCGCCCCCACACAGCACCTCGCTCCGCTTGTGCAAGGAGGCATTTCCCCCATGCCAGTTCCACGGATACGGCTGCGCCGCGCGGTCTCGCTGCTCGCCCTCGGCGTGCTGGGCCCGGCGTTGACCGCGGTGGCGGCCACTCCGGCGCTCGCCGCCCCCGCCCAGGATCTCGCTCCCGTCCAGGACCGTGCCCCGGCGCAGGTTCGCCAGGCTGCCGCGCCCGGCAGCACGGCCGATCTGGCCGGCACGTTCAAGAAGCTCAACATCACCATGCAGCAGCAACAGCAGACCAACTGGTGCTGGGCGGCGAGCGGGAACACCATCGCCACCTGGTTCGGCTACAACTACAGCCAGAACCAGTTCTGCAACGCCGCGTTCGGCCGTTCGGTCAACTCCAGCTGCCCCAACAACCAGGCCTCGCTGGCCGATGTGCAGAACGGGCTGGACTGGGTCGGCATCAACCCGGGTTCGTACGTCACCGGCTACCTGCGCTACAACACCGTGCAGGCCGAGGTGGACGCGAACCGGCCGATCGAGACCCGGATCCAGTGGAGTTCCGGTGGCGGGCACATGCACGTCGTCTACGGCTACGACACCAGCAGCAACTGGGTGTACTGGGGCGACCCGTGGCCGTCCAACTACCGCTACAACTGGGCGGACTACAACTACTACGTGAACAACAACACGTTCTCGTGGACCCACTCCCTGTACCGGATCGGCGCGTGAGGGCGACCATGACTGACCTCGGAAAGGCCCGTCGGGCCGCCGTCACCGCCCTGCTCGCCGCCGGCCTCGGGCTGGCGCTGGCCCCGGCCGCGCACGCGGACGGGCCGGCCGGCGCCCCGGTGCCGGTGCCCGTCGCGGATCTGGCGAAGGCCCGTGGCGTGGTCCAGGACCAGGCCGTCCTCGACAAGGTGGGCCACTTCTTCGCCCGCAAGGGCGTCCCGCCGACCCAGCAGCTGACCATCGGTGCGGCGCAGGAGGCGCAGGCGGCGAGCGCGGCCGCGCCGCGGCTGGCCGGCGACACCGTGCCGGTGTACACCCTGGACGCGGGTTTCGTGGCCGGCGCCCCGGGTGCGCCGGTGGCGACGGCCGAGTTCACCGCGAGCAAGGTGGTCGCGGCGGACGGGCAGACGGCCTCGGTGTGGACGATCCGGCAGGGTGACTCCTGGCGGGTGGTCAACATCGCCTCCGGCGGTGACGAGAGCGACTACGCGGCGAAGGCGGCCGGTGGCGGTGGCGGTACGGCGTTCCGCGAGCCGCAGGTGAACGCCTGGTACGTGCTGCGCGACGGCCGGGTGCTGCCGCTGGACGACGAGGCCCGGCGCTCGGTGGGCGCGGGCGGGGTGTCGCTGGCCGCGTACCAGAAGCTGGTGCACCAGCGGTACGGGGACAAGCTGCCCGGCTCGGCGTACGACCGGGAGGGCAAGGGCGGCGGCTACCAGCTGGCGGCCGACCGGGAACGGGCGGCGGGCGGCGGTTCGGCGCTGCCGGCCGTGACGGCGGCCGCGGCCCTGGGCGTCACCGCGCTCGTGGGCGCGGGTGCGGCCGTGCGGCGCAGGGCGGGTGTCCGACGGGGGTAGGGCCTCTCGGGCGCGACGTGCGCGCCACACGTGGGATGCGGCGGGGTCCGGCTGACACAGCCGGGCCCCGCCGTGCTGCGTGCGGCCCCGGCACGCCAGCCCGTAGTCGAGCGGGCGCGCTGCGTGATGTGTCCTGGAAGTAATGCTTCCGCACAAGGAATTGACGCAACGTTGATCTGTCGTTCGCCGCCCGGGGGCAGTTCCGGGTGACGGACGGTAGATACCATGTGGCAATCGGTCAGTGCTGACTGACGCGTGCCGAGAGCGGAGAAGGGGTGGGGCGGCCGGAGCCGACCACGAGCCCGGCGCCGGGAAAGGGGAGTCGAATGGCCGGCAGGGAGTCGAACGCCCAGGTGTGGGGTGCGGCGGTGGTGGTGGCGTCCGCGCTCGCCGTGGTCGCGGCCTACCTGATCAACGGGGCGATGCTGGTCCTGGTCGTCGCCGGGGTCGAGGTGCTGCTGCTCATGGTCTACGTGGGCCGCCGCTGGCGGGCGCTCCACCGGCCGACCGCCCCGCGGGGGCACCGGCCGTCGGCCGTCACCCCGGACGCCGCGCACTGCGAGCGCTGCCGCCGGGCCCGCGAGGCGCTGGACGCCCGGCAGGCGCGCGGCCGCACCGCCGGGCCTGCGGTGGAGCCGTGGCCGGAGGCCGACGTGGCGGACCACCCGCCGTACCCGCGCCGCCCGCAGGGCCGGGCGCCGCACGAGCGCCCCTGGACGGCGGAGCGGGCGGTCGCCCGGTCCGTGGACCGCGCGGCCGCCCGCCGTGGCGCGCCGGGTTCAGCCGGCCGCGCTGTACGCCACCAGTGAGACCCCGACGTACTGCACGATGAACGCGCCCAGGGTGAAGGCGTGGAACACCTCGTGGAAGCCGAACCAGCGCGGTGACGGATTGGGCCGCTTGAGCCCGTACACCACGCCGCCGATGCTGTAGAGCACCCCGCCGACGATCATCAGCACCAGGACGGCGACGCCGCCGGCGTGCAGGAAGTCCGGCAGGAAGAAGGCGGCGGCCCAGCCGAGCGCGATGTACACCGGTGTGTACAGCCAGCGCGGCGCGCCGACCCAGAACACCCGGAACGCTATTCCGGCCAGCGCGCCGCCCCAGGCCACCCAGAGCAGCACCTGCTGGTCGGCGCCCTTGAGCAGCAGGATCGTGAACGGCGTGTAGGTGCCCGCGATGATCAGGAAGATGTTCGCGTGGTCCAGCCGCCGCAGCACGGCGTCCCCGCGCGGGCCCCAGTCGAAGCGGTGGTAGACCGCGCTGACCCCGAACAGCAGCCAGGCGCTGATCGAGTAGATCGCGCAGGCGATCTTGGCGGGGGTGGAGTCGGCCAGGCAGATCAGCACGATCCCGGCGGCGACGGTGGCGGGGAACATCCCGGCGTGCAGCCAGCCGCGCCACTTCGGCTTGCGTCCCGAGGCCTCGTTCTCCGCGCCCTCGTTCTCCGTGCTCTCGACGAGCTCAGCAGTCATGCGCAGCATGCTACCCGCTACCTACGGGGCCGTAGGTTACTGACGCGTAGGAAAGTGGTGATCATCACTCTTGGACGTTTTGGAGTATTCGAGGTGTCCGCGAGGGTGTCCGGGCCGGGATGTGGACGACCTATTACTGGCCGGTAATCGTACTTACTGTAGTAAAAGATAAGTCAATTTCGACGCTGTGCCGCAGTTTGGCGTTGGAGCCGGAGCTACGCTGCAAGCACCCTCAGACCCCCGCTACGCCACCTCCTCGCCGAGATGGTGTGAAACGGAGCGATCGTGTCGTACGAGATCTCTGCTCTCAGCGCCTCCGCGCCCACCCGCCACCAGCGCCTGCTCGCGTGGGTGAACGAGATCGCCGAGCTCACCCAGCCGGACCGCGTCGAGTGGTGCGACGGCTCCGACGAGGAGTACCAGCGCCTCGCGGACCTGCTGGTGGCTCAGGGCACCTTCAAGAAGCTCAACGAGGAAAAGCGCCCCAACTCCTACTACGCCGCCTCGGACCCGACGGACGTGGCGCGCGTGGAGGACCGCACCTACATCTGCTCCGAGCAGGAGAAGGACGCCGGTCCGACCAACAACTGGAAGGCCCCGGCCGAGATGCGGGAGGTCTTCCAGGGCGAGAAGGGACTGTTCCGCGGCGCGATGAAGGGCCGCACGATGTACGTCGTGCCCTTCTCGATGGGCCCGGTCGGTTCCCCGCTGGCCGCGTACGGCGTCGAGATCACCGACTCCGCCTACGTCGCCGTGTCGATGCGCGTGATGACCCGCATGGGCAAGGCGGTGCTGGACCAGCTCGGCGAGGACGGCGACTTCGTCAAGGCCGTGCACACCGTCGGCGCCCCGCTGGCCGAGGGCCAGGCGGACGTGCCGTGGCCGTGCAACAGCACCAAGTACATCTCGCACTTCCCGGAGACCCGGGAGATCTGGTCCTTCGGCTCCGGCTACGGCGGCAACGCCCTGCTCGGCAAGAAGTGCTACGCGCTGCGCATCGCCTCGACCATGGCCCGTGACGAGGGCTGGCTGGCCGAGCACATGCTGATCCTGAAGCTCACCCCGCCGTCCGGCGAGGTCAAGTACGTCGCCGCCGCCTTCCCGTCGGCCTGCGGCAAGACCAACCTGGCCATGCTCCAGCCGACCGTCCCGGGCTGGAAGGTCGAGACGATCGGCGACGACATCGCCTGGATGCGCTTCGGCGCCGACGGCCAGCTCTACGCGATCAACCCCGAGGCCGGTTTCTTCGGTGTCGCCCCCGGCACCGGCGTGGACACCAACGCCAACGCCATCGACACCCTGTGGGGCAACACGGTCTTCACCAACGTCGCGCTGACCGACGACGGCGACGTGTGGTGGGAGGGCCTGACCGAGGAGCCCCCGGCGCACCTCACCGACTGGCGCGGCAACGACTGGACCCCCGAGTCCGGCACCCCGGCCGCCCACCCGAACGCCCGCTTCGCCGTCCCGGCCGCGCAGTGCCCGACCATCGCCCCCGAGTGGGAGGACCAGTCGGGCGTGCCGATCTCGGCGATCCTGTTCGGCGGCCGCCGCGCCACCGCCGTCCCGCTGGTGACCGAGTCCTTCACCTGGCAGCACGGCGTCTTCCTCGGCGCCAACATCGCGTCCGAGAAGACCGCCGCCGCCGAGGGCACCGTCGGCGAGCTGCGCCGCGACCCGTTCGCGATGCTGCCGTTCTGCGGCTACAACATGGGCGACTACTTCGCCCACTGGCTGAAGGTCGGCGCCCAGGCGGACGCCGCGAAGCTGCCGAAGATCTACTACGTCAACTGGTTCCGCAAGAACGCCGAGGGCGCGTTCGTCTGGCCGGGCTACGGCGAGAACAGCCGCGTCCTCAAGTGGATCGTCGAGCGCCTGGAGGGCACCGGCGAGGGCGTCGAGACCCCGATCGGCGTGCTGCCGACCGTCGACGGCTTCGACCTCGGCGACCTGAAGCTGTCCCAGGAGGACCTCGACCTGCTCTTCACCGTGGACGCCGACATCTGGCGCCAGGAGGCCGCGCTGGTGCCGGCCCACCTGGAGCTGTTCGGCGACCACACCCCGAAGGAGCTGTGGGACGAGTACCGGAGCCTCGTCGCGCGCCTCGGCTGAGCCTGAGCCTCAGCAGAGCGAGAGGCGGTCGCGCGGCACGAACCGCGCGCCCGCCGCGTGACAGGACGGCCGGAGTTCCCCCGGGCGGTCTTTCCCCGACCAAGGAGACCGCCCGGGCCGGGACTCCGGCCGTAGTGCTTTCCCCGGGTGCCGGGTGCCGGGTGCCGGGTGTCAGGGTGTCGGGTGCCGGGCGCGGGGGCCACGGCTGGGTGCGGCCGTTCCGGGTTACGGCTGGGTGTAGCCGCTCAGGAAGTCGCCGATCCTGGTCACCGCGTCGGTGATCTCCTCCGCCCGGGGCAGCGTGACCAGCCGGAAGTGGTCCGGCTCGGGCCAGTTGAAGCCGGTGCCCTGGACCAGCAGGATGCGCTGGGAGCGCAGCAGGTCCAGCACCATCTGGGCGTCGTCCTTGATCTTGTAGACCTTCGGATCCAGCCGCGGGAACGCGTACAGCGCGCCCTTGGGCTTGACGCAGCTGACCCCCGGGATCTCGTTGAGCAGCCGGTACGCCGCGTCGCGCGAGGCGAGCAGCCGCCCGCCGGGCAGCACCAGGTCGCGGATCGACTGCCGGCCGCCGAGCGCGGCGGCCACCGCGTGCTGGGCGGGCATGTTGGCGCACAGCCGCATCGAGGCCAGCACGGCCAGGCCCTCGATATAGCTGTGGGCCCGCTGCCGGTCGCCGGAGAGCACCATCCAGCCGGAGCGGAAACCCGCGACCCGGTACGCCTTGGACAGGCCGTTGAAGGTGACGCAGAAGAGGTCGGGCGCCAGGGTGGCCAGCGGGACGTGCTCGGCGTCGTCGTAGAGGATCTTGTCGTAGATCTCGTCCGCGTAGACCACCAGCCGGTGCCGGCGGGCGATCTCGACGATGCCCTCCAGCACCTCGCGCGGGTAGACCGCGCCGGTGGGGTTGTTCGGGTTGATCACCACGATGGCCCGGGTCCGGTCGGTGACCTTGGCCTCGATGTCGGCGAGGTCCGGGTACCACTCGGCCTGCTCGTCGCAGCGGTAGTGCACCGCGGTGCCGCCGGCCAGCGAGACCGAGGCGGTCCACAGCGGGTAGTCGGGCGCCGGGACGAGCACCTCGTCGCCGTCGTCCAGCAGCGCGGTCATGGCCAGCTGGATCAGCTCGGAGACGCCGTTGCCGAGGAAGACGTCCTCGACGCTCAGCCCGTGCAGGCCGCGGTCCTCGTAGTGCATGACCACCGCGCGGCGGGCGGCGAGCAGGCCCTTGGAGTCGCCGTACCCGTGCGCGGTCGAGAGGTTGCGCAGGATGTCCTGGAGGATCTCCGGCGGCGCCTCGAAGCCGAAGACGGCGGGGTTGCCGGTGTTGAGCTTGAGGATGCGGTGGCCCTGTTCCTCCAGTCGCATCGCCTCGTCGAGTACCGGGCCGCGGATGTCGTAGCAGACATTGGCGAGCTTGCTGGACTGGATGACCTGCATGCCTGCCTACTTTAGGGGCACCTCCGGGCACTTCGGTGCGCGTCCCGGGACGCGCACCGAACCGCCCGGAGCGGCCTCCTTGGATCGGCAGGCGGGGGTGTCAGCCGACCTTCCAAACCAGGGGCGCGGTGTCCAGGATGTTCCCGTACGTGAGGAAGCTGGGCGGGGTCTCGTTCGGGACGAGATAGACGGCACACAGCTTGACGGACTGCCCGTCCGCGAGCGTGACCAGCGACCGGGTGTCGCACTGCGGGATCGCCTTCTGCAGGGTCGCGGCCGGCAGCGCGCCCGCCGAGTGGTCCTTGGGCTTCACCCAGACCCGCATCATGTAGGCGTCCTCGGCCAGCGGGGCGCCGGTGCGGTTGGTGAAGGAGACGGTGACGTAGTACGGCGTCTTGCCGCCGGTGCTCGTCGACGGGAGGTTGAGCGGGGCGATCTCCGCGGCGGTGCCCTTGACGATCGAGACCGCGGCGGCGTCCACCACCGAGCTCTTGCCGACGTAGCGGCCGGCGCTGCCGAGCGGCAGCGGGCGGTCGT
This sequence comes from Kitasatospora sp. NPDC088264, assembly GCF_040685715.1. Classification (NCBI taxonomy): domain Bacteria; kingdom Bacillati; phylum Actinomycetota; class Actinomycetes; order Kitasatosporales; family Streptomycetaceae; genus Kitasatospora; species Kitasatospora sp. NPDC088264. Next base: position 76,923 of record NZ_JBFBIR010000025.1, on the reverse strand, counting down.
AGCTGACCTGGGTGACGTTGTTGCCGCCGGCGGTGACGGACGGCTGCGGTCCGGCCGGGGCGGTCGGGGCGGTCGGGGTGGCCGGGGCGGTCGAGGCCGCGGAGCCGGTCGGGGTGCCGGTCGGGGTGCCGGGAGCCGTGGAGGCCCCGGCGGTGCCGGTGGGCGGCGCGGCCGGGGCGCTCGGGACGGCCGCCGGGTCGGCGTTGTCCGGCCCGCAGGCCGACAGCGCCAGGACGAGCGCCGCCGCCGGCAGGCCGGCCGCGATTCTCCGGATGGACTGGGTCTTCGTCATGGTCGTTCCCCCGTTGGATGATGTGGTCGGTGCGCCCCGCCCGGTTCCCGGGTGCCGCACGGGCGTGCAGGCGTTGATCGAAAAGGGGGTGCGCCGGTGATGCTAGCCGCAGTCGGCGCGGTGCTGGCCGCATTTCTGGTGGCTCCGCTGTTGCGCGGGCTGGTCGCCAGGTTCGCCGTGCCGGAGGGCGAACCCTGGTGCGGTGCCTGCCCGTTGTGCGGGCGCGAGGTGCGACTGCTGCCGCCCACCGGACGCTGTCCGGGCTGCCGGGAGCGGTTGGGCGCGGGCGCCTGGTCGGTGGAGCTGGTGGCGGCCGTGGTCGCCGCCGGGCTGGCGTACGCGGCGGACGGGCCGTCGGCCGCGGCGCTGGGCTGGGCGGCCGGGCTCGGCGTGGTGCTCGGCTTCGTCGACGCCCGGGTGCGCCGGCTGCCGTACCGGCTGACCCTGCCGCTGGTCGGCGGGGTGGCCCCCCTGCTGGCGGTGGCGGCGCTGGCCGCGGGGCGCCCGGGGGTGCTGCTGCGCTGCCTGCTGGTGGCCCTCGCGGTCGGGGCCCTGCTCGAACTGGCGGTCTGGATCGGCGCGTTGGGCCCGGGTGACTCGCCGCTGGGGTTCGCCCTGGGCGGGCTGCTCGGCTGGTACGGCTGGCCGGTGGCGGTCGCCGGGTTGTTCGCCGCGGTGGTGCTCGCCGGGCTCTGGGCGATCCTGCGGGCCGCCGTCGCGCTGGCCCGCCGGCGCCCGGTGCGCGGGCTCGACGTCCCGGTCGGACCGTTCCTGCTGCTCGGCGCGCTGCTGGCGGTGCTGGCCCGGTAGCCCCCGGGCCCGGGAGGCCGGACTTCCCGTGCCACCGCGACGCCACAGGTGGTGCCTGGGCCCGGGGGCCGGACCGGACCTGGCGCTACCGGGCCCGGACGCGGGAGGGCCCGCCGTACCGGGTCGGGTACGGCGGGCCCCGCCGCCGGCGCGCAGGCCCCACCCTCAAGGAGCGGCGCGCCGGTGGGGGATTGGCGGTGGGGGGTTACGGCATCTTGTGGACGAACGGGCCGACCGCGTTGGAGAACGCGTTGCCGTTGTTGGCGTCCCAGTTGGTGGACCAGGTCATCGCACCGCGGATGGTCGGCCACTTGGCCGGCGGGACGAAGCTGCCGCAGTTGTTGCCGGTGGCCAGGCAGTCCAGCGCGTTGTTCACCACGGTCGGCGAGACGTAGCCGCCGCCGGCCGCCTTGGCGGAGGCGGGGACGCCGATGCCGACCTGGTCGGGCCGCAGGCCGCCCTGGATGTGGGTGCAGACCTGCGAGGTGATGAAGTCGATGGTGCCCTGGTTGTAGACCTTGCCGTCGCAGCCGTTCATGCCGCCCGAGTTGTAGAACTGGGTGTTGACGACGGTGAGGATGTCCTTGGTGTTCAGCGCCAGCTGGAAGTAGGCGCCGGCGGTGCTGTACATCCCGATCGTCTCGGGCGCCATGGTCAGGATGAAGCCGGGGCCGACCTTGGCCTGGAGGGTGTGCAGCGCGTTGCCGAGCGGGCCGGCCTGGACGCCGTTCTCCAGGTCGACGTCGATGCCGTCGAAGCCGTAGTCCTTGATGATCGCGTAGGCGCTGTTGGCGAAGTTGTTGCCGGCGGTGGCGTCGCCGACGGTGATCGCGCCGTTCTGGCCGCCGATGGAGAGGACGACCTTCTTGCCGGCCGCCTGCTTGGCCTTGATGTCGGCGCGGAACTGTGCGTCGCTGTAGCCGCCGAGGGCCTTGGACAGGCCGGGGTCGAGGGTGAAGCTGATCGCGCCGGTCTGGGTGGGCACGGCGTCGGCGAAGGACACCGCGATGATGTCGTAGGCGCTCTGCACGTCGCCGAGGCGCTGCGGGGTCGAGCCGTTGTCGAAGTTCTGCCAGTAGCCGGTGACCGCGTGCGCGGGCAGGCCGGTGACCGGCGGGGTGGTGGCGGTCGCGGTGGCCGTGGGGGTCGGCGTCGCGGTCGCGGTCGCGGTCGCGGTGGCGGTCGGGGTCGCGGTGGCCGTCGGCGTGCCGGTCGCGGTGGGGGAGGAGGTCGCGGTGGCCGTGGCGGTCGGTGACGGGGTGGCGGTGGCGGTCGGGCTCGGGGTGGAGGGGCCGCCGGGGCCGATCAGGCTCACGTCGTCGGCGAGGTAGGCGCTCTGGCCGTACCAGCCGTGCAGGTAGACGGTGACGCTGGTGGCGTTCGCGCCGGTGGTGAAGGTGGAGGACAGCTGGTTCCAGCTGTTCTGGTTCGACCAGCTGGACGGGTCGGTGCCGCCGGTGCCGCGCGCGCCGAGGTAGACGTACGGGCCCTGGACCCAGGCGCTCAGCGTGTAGCTGGTGTTGGGCAGCACGCTGATGGTCTGGGTGCACTCGGCGGTGTCGCCGGCGCCCGGGGTGGCCTGTAGCGCGCCGGTGCCGGAGTGGGCCGGGGAGGAGACGGTGGTCGCCGCGCCGGCGCAGTTCCAGCCGCCCAGCCCGCTGTCGAAGCCGCCGTTGGTGACCAGGTTGCCGACGGCCGCGCTGGCGCCGCCGGCGAAGAGGGCCAGGCCGCCGCCGGCCAGGGCGAGGGCGGTGGCGCCGGCCGCGACGGCCGGGAGGGGGCTGCGCCGGCGCTTGTGCGCGGGCTGGTTCAGCGTACGGGCCATGGGGTGACGCTCCTGGGGAGGGAGCGGCCGCCGCGGTGGGGGGCGCGGCGGCCGCGTGTGGGGGAGGGGAGGTCCGTCGTGGTGCGTGGGGTCGTCGTACCTGGGGGTGGGCGACCGCGGCGGTGCATGGTGGTGCACGGTGGTGCGTGGGGGTGGGGCGGGGCCGTGGGGTTCGTTCCGCCTTGGATCAAAAGCTGGACTAGACCATTGCCGGTCGTCAAGCATTGGACAGTCGGCTTACGGATTCCTTAAGGATTCGGAGACCGTTCCGTGTCCGCCGTCGGAGCCGTCGGGCAAGGCCCGCGACACGCCCGCCGGGGCGGACTCCGTACAGGACCGTGACCAGACCGCTACCTGCGGCTTTACCGTGTGCCTGCCCGCCGGAGTAGGCTGCGCCGGGGCGTTGACGCACCAGCTGAACGAGCACGGAGGGGCCGGGAATCATGGGTCTGCGCGATGTCGCCGAACGGACGCCGGGTCTGCGTACCCTGCTGGGCGGGATGTACGGGCTCTACGGCCGCCGGGTCGAGGTCCACCTCGCCCGCACCCCGCACCACATCGGCGTGATCCTGGACGGCAACCGCCGCTGGGCGAAGGCCGCCGGGGGCACCACCGTGTACGGCCACCAGCGCGGCGCCGACAAGATCAGCGAGTTCCTCGGCTGGTGCGACGAGACCCACGTCAAGGTCGTCACCCTCTGGATGCTCTCCACCGACAACCTCGACCGCCCCGCCGACGAGCTCGTCCCGCTGCTGGGCATCATCGAGGACGCCGTCACCGGGCTGGCCGCCGCCCGCCGCTGGAAGGTCCACCCGGTCGGCGCACTGGACCTGCTCCCGCAGCACACCGCCGACGTGCTCAAGCGGGCCGCCGAGGAGACCGCCGACATCGACGGCATCACGGTCAACGTCGCGGTCGGCTACGGGGGCCGGCACGAGATCGCCGACGCCGTCCGCTCGCTGCTCCAGGAGCACGCCGGGCGCGGCACCTCGATCGAGGAACTGGCCGAGATCCTCGACGTCGAGCACATCGCCGAGCACCTCTACACCCGCAACCAGCCCGACCCGGACCTGATCATCCGCACCTCGGGCGAGCAGCGCCTGTCCGGTTTCCTGCTCTGGCAGAGCGCGCACAGCGAGTTCTACTTCTGCGAGGCGTACTGGCCGGCCTTCCGCAAGGTCGACTTCCTGCGGGCGCTGCGGGCGTTCGAGCAGCGCAACCGGCGACTGGGCCTCTGAACGGGTGAAGTGACCGCCGTAGGGCTGGCCTACCCGGAGCCCTCGTGAGGCCAAACGTTCACCGGCAATGATCCGTCAGTTCGCCGGGGGCGCGAATGCACCGCCCCTCGCCTGGGAATACTCCAGGCAGTCCGGTCCCGAGGCCACCGGGGCAGCGGGGGCCGGCTTGCCGCGGATGACGCAGGGTCATCCGCTCTGGAGGCCTAGTGGTCAGTTCCAAGAGCCGCCGGACGCCAGACCGGCGCACGTACGTTCTCGACACCAGCGTGCTCCTGGCGGACCCGCTCGCCATGACCCGCTTCGAGGAGCACGAGGTCGTCCTGCCGGTGGTGGTCGTCACCGAGCTGGAGGCCAAGCGGCACCACCCGGAGCTGGGCTACTTCGCCCGCCAGGCGCTGCGACTGCTCGACGACTACCGCATCCGCCACGGCCGGCTCGACGAGCCGATCCCGGTCGGCGAGCTCGGCGGCACCATCAGGGTCGAGCTCAACCACTCCGACCTGTCGATACTGCCGGCCGGCTACCGGGTCGGCGGCGGCGAGGCGGACTCGCGGATCCTCGCGGTCGCCCGCAACCTCCAGGCCGAGGGGTACGACGTCACGGTCGTCTCCAAGGACCTGCCGCTGCGGATCAAGGCCAGCTCGGTGGGCCTGCTCGCCGAGGAGTACCGGGCCGAGCTCGCCATCACCTCCGGCTGGACGGGGATGTCCGAGCTGCACGTCCCGGCGGAGCAGGTGGACGCGCTGTTCGCGGCCGGCCACGACGCCGCGGTGGACGTCGAGGGGGCGGACGAGCTGCCCGTGCACACCGGGCTGGTGCTCACCTCGGAGCGCGGCCGGGCGCTCGGCCGGGTGACCGGCGACGGCCGGGTCCGGCTGGTGCGCGGCGAGCGCGAGGCGTTCGGACTGCGCGGGCGCAGCGCCGAGCAGCGGGTGGCGCTGGACCTGCTGCTCGATCCGGACGTCGGCATCGTCTCGATGGGCGGCCGGGCGGGCACCGGCAAGTCCGCGCTGGCGCTGTGCGCGGGGCTGGAGGCGGTGCTGGAGCGGGGGCAGCACCGCAAGGTGATGGTCTTCCGGCCGCTGTACGCGGTCGGCGGGCAGGAGCTCGGCTACCTGCCGGGCTCCGAGACGGAGAAGATGAGCCCCTGGGCGCAGGCGGTCTTCGACACCCTCTCCGCCGTCACCACCCCGGACGTGATCGAGGAGGTGATCTCCCGGGGGATGCTGGAGGTGCTGCCGCTGACCCACATCCGGGGCCGCTCGCTGCACGACGCCTTCGTGATCGTGGACGAGGCCCAGTCGCTGGAGCGGAACGTCCTGCTGACGGTGCTGTCCCGGATCGGCCAGGGTTCGCGGGTGGTGCTCACCCACGACGTGGCGCAGCGCGACAACCTCCGGGTGGGCCGGTACGACGGCGTGGTGGCGGTGGTGGAGAAGCTGAAGGGGCATCCGCTCTTCGCGCACATCACGCTCACCCGCTCGGAGCGTTCGCCGATCGCGGCGCTGGTCACGGAGATGCTGGAGGACATCCACCCGTGATTCGCCCCTGACCGGGACATAGTCGGACAATACGGTCAACTCTTGGTGTGGGGCCCGCTCCTGACGGGGCGGGCCCTCACCCCTTTCATCACATCGAGTGCTTTCCGCCCGGGGAACTCCCGTGCGGTGAATGTGACGTGCGCCACGCGAACGGGAATTGCGTCGACAGCGTCCGGTGCGGCATGGTGAGGGTTCTGTCAGGCCCCGCGTACGGCGTGGCAGGGCTTCCGGACTCCACGAGTCCGGGCCCGGATGGTCCACCAACTCCGGTCGGTGGACGCACAATTGAAGACCGATGAGCCGTACGCCGCCCGATTCCAACGCCCGGTCGCCTCACCTCGGCCGGACGCCGGGCCAGCACCTCCCGTGACCAGAGCACCTGCGGAGGTTAGTGCCAAGGGGCATGTTGCGCCCGCACGGTCACGCGTGGGCGATGCTGGAAGGAATCCATGTGACTCGGATCTCGGTCCGGGGAGTCGCTGTGGCCTCCGCCACCGCCGTCACCGCTGTCGGTGCCGTCGTGGGTGTGGCCTCGGGCAGCGAGGGCAAGACGACGCAGACGGTCGACGTCGCGGGCGCGACCCTGCTTGCCGAAGTCCCCTCTGGCGCCCAGGCGCAGACCATCAGTGACAACATCGGCCAGCAGGCATCCGCCCAGCAGGCCTCCGCCGACGCCGCGGCCAAGGCCGCCGCCGAGCAGAAGGCCGCCGAGGAGGCCGCGCGCCAGAAGGCCGCCGCGGACGCCCAGGCGAAGGCCGATGCCCAGGCCAAGGCCGACGCGGACAAGGCTGCCAAGGCCGCCGAGGACAAGCGCAAGGCCGACGAGGCCGCTGCCAACCGTTCCAAGGCGCGTTCGGCGATGGCCGCCACCGACAACAGCGCCCCGCCGGTCTCGGTCAGCCCCGGATCCGTCCAGGACATCGCCCGGCAGGTCGTCGGTGACGACGCCCAGTTCCAGTGCTTCAGTCAGATCGTGAAGCGCGAGAGCGGCTGGGACTACACCGCGACCAACCGGAGTTCCGGCGCGTACGGCCTGGTCCAGGCGCTGCCCGGCACCAAGATGGCCTCGGCCGGTGCCGACTGGCGCACCAACCCGGCCACCCAGATCAAGTGGGGTCTGGGCTACATGAACAGCCGCTACGGCAGCCCCTGTGGCGCCTGGTCGTTCTGGCAGTCCCACAACTGGTACTAGGAGCCGCCACCGCCCGGCGGTGGACTCTCCCGTACGGCCCCCGGCCGCTCGTCCCGCCCGACGAGCGACCGGGGGCCGTCGCGTTCCCGCCCACCGGGAGCCGGGTCGGGCCGCGCCGCCCGGGCTGCGCTGACCAGTGCGCCTGCGGGCGGTGCGGACCCGGTGCGGACGCGGGGCGCGGGAAGGGGTCCTGGTCGCTTCCCGCACCGGCCGGTCCGCCGACAGTTGGTCCGTGGTCCGAGACCTCGCTCTCCCCGGGGGCCTCGTTTCGACTCCTCCCCAGCGATCCCGGTCCGAAACCATCTGAAACCTGACGGTTTGCCCCGGTTTGATGGCGAGGTTGTTCGAGCCGAACCCGGCGGGGGCCGGACTCGCCGGGCCGCCGCCGGGTAGCGTCATCCCTGACGGCCGTGGCGGGACCCACGGCGTACCGCCGGGCACGGCGGCTCAGCAGGGGAGCGGTGGTAGCGAGGATGGCGCGGGGCGGAAAGGCCTTCAAGGCCGTGGCCAAGGGCATGGCCGTGGTGGCGAGCGCGGCCGCCGTGATCGAACGGCGCCGGCGTGCCGCGATGGCGGCCGACCCGCACGAGCTCGCCGTCCCCGCACTGGCCGAGGCGCCCGATCCGGTGCCGGCCCCGCGGGTCGAACCCGCCGCTGTACCGGCCGCCGCCCCGGCGGCCCCCGCGCCGGCCGCACCGCCCGGCCTGGCGCGGGAGTACCACCCCGGCCGGCCGGCCACCCCGGCCGAGGCCGTGCCCTGGGGGCTGCGGGTGGCCGCCGAGTCGACCTGGCGGCTGCTGCTGCTCGGCGGCGCGCTCTACGTCGTCTTCTACATCGTCGACATGCTGCGGCTGGTCGCCTTCGCGGTGCTGGCCTCGCTGCTGATCTCCGCGCTGCTGGAGCCGACGGTCTCCTGGCTGCGCCGGCACGGGGTGCCGCGCTCGCTGGCGGCGGGCGGGGTGTTCCTGAGCGGTCTGGCCGGAATCGGGCTGGTCGGCTGGTTCGTGGTCTGGCAGGTGTCCACCAACCTGTCGACGGTCACCAGCAAGGTGAAGGACGGCGTCGACCAACTGCGGGACTGGCTGAGCACCGGGCCGCTGCACCTGACCCAGCAGCAGATCAACGACTACGCCGACCAGATCGGCAAGGCGATCACCACCAACACCGACCAGATCACCTCGGCCAGCCTGACCGGCGCGCAGATCGCCGTCGAGGTGCTGACCGCCGTGGCGCTGGCCTTCTTCACCACCTTCTTCTTCCTCTACGACGGCGCGCGGATCTGGAACTGGGCGTTGCGCGGACTGCCCCGGCACTCCCGCTTCGCCATGGCCGGAGCCGGCCCGAAGGCCTGGGCGACGCTCACCGCGTACGTGCGCGGCACCGTCTGCGTGGCCTTCATCGACGCGGTCTGCATCGGCATCGGCATCGACCTGTTGGGCGTGCCGATGGCGATGCCGTTGGCCGTGATCATCTTCCTGGGCGCCTTCGTCCCGCTGGTCGGCGCACTCGTCACCGGCACGGTCGCGATGCTGATCGCCCTGGTCACCGAGGGGCCGTGGACGGCGCTGATGGTGCTGATCGTGCTGGTCGCGGTGATGCAGATCGAGAGCCACATCCTGCAGCCGCTGATCCTCGGCCGGGCCGTCCGGGTGCACCCGCTGGGCGTCGTCCTCGGCGTCGCGGCCGGCGGCATCATCGGCGGCATCGGCGGTGCGGTGGTGGCCGTCCCGCTGATCGCCGTCACCAACACCGTGATCACCCACCTGCGCCGCCGCAACGAGGCCGGCCAGGCCGTCTTCACCGCCATGGAGGCCGCCCGCGAGGCCGCGGGCCGGACCTCCGCCGCCCCGGCCGGGGACGGCTGAGGCCGAAGCGCAACGCCGACGGGCCCTCCCGGACGTGGTGTCCGGGAGGGCCCGTCGGCGTTGGTGCGGGGTCCGTCAGGCGCCGGCGGCGGCGAGGGCGGCCTCGGAGTCGAGGACGCCCGCCACGGCCTGGAGGACGGCGGCGATCTTCATCGAGGCCTGGACGACCTCGCGCTCGACGCCGGCCTTGCGCAGCACGGCCTCGTGCGAGTCGAGGCACTGGCCGCAGCCGTTGATGGCCGAGACGGCGAAGCACCAGAGCTCGAAGTCGACCTTCTCGACGCCCGGGGTGCCGATGATGTTCATCCGCAGACCGGCCCGCATCGTGCTGTACTCCTTGTCGGAGAGCAGGTGCAGCGTCCGGTAGTAGACGTTGTTCATCCCCATGATCGCGGCCGCGCCCTTGGCGGCGGTGTACGCCTCCGGGGAGAGGTTGGCCTTGGCCTCGGGCTCCAGCTCACGCAGCACGGCGGCGCTGCGGGTGGCCATCGCGCAGGACAGCACGGTGCCCCAGAGCTGCTGGGCGGGGAGGTCGGAGTTGCCGATGACCGAGCCCAGGTTGAGCTTGAGGTCCTTGGCGTAGTCCGGGAGGGCGGCCTTCAGGTCGTCGAGGGCCATGGGTCAGCCCGCCAGCAGGGCCTGGGCGTCGAGGGTGTCCTCGCCCTTGGTCCAGTTGCACGGGCACAGCTCGTCGGTCTGCAGGGCGTCCAGCACCCGCAGGACCTCCTTGGGGTTACGGCCGACGGAGCCGGCGGTCACCATGACGAACTGGATCTCGTTGTTCGGGTCGACGATGAACACCGCGCGCTGGGCGGTGCCGTCGGCGCCCTCGACGCCGCAGGCGCGCATCAGGTCGTGCTTGACGTCGGCCAGCATCGGGAAGGGCAGGTCGCGCAGGTCCTTGTGGTCCTTGCGCCAGGCGTGGTGCACGAACTCGGAGTCGCCGGAGACGCCGAGGATCTGGGCGTCGCGGTCCGCGAACTCGTCGTTCAGCTTGCCGAACGCGGCGATCTCGGTCGGGCAGACGAAGGTGAAGTCCATCGGCCAGAAGAAGACGATCTTCCACTTGCCCTCGTAGGACTTGTGGTTGATCTCGGCGAAGGCGTTCGCGGCGTCCAGGTCGACGCAGGCGTTGAGTTCGAACTCGGGGAACTTGTCACCGATCGTGAGCACGTTCGCTTCTCCTGAAGTGAGACTGAGGGGAGTTTTGTCCGGATTCCGGACACGCCCTACGTTTCCACATCGTGGACTGATCAGGGAAATAGCTACACTTGATGTGTCTGATCGGAGATGGCTATCAGTACCGAACCGCCCACGTCGCGGCCCCGCCCCCGCAGGGTCGCCGCCGCCAAACCCGAGGCCGCTGTGGCGAGCGCCACAGTCCGCAGCCCCCGGGCGCCGACCGTCGCCCAGCTCAAGGCCTTCCTCGCGGTCGCCGAGCACCGGCACTTCCGGGAGGCCGCCGCCGCCACCGGGACCAGCCAGCCGGCCCTGTCCGGGGCGGTCGCGGCACTGGAGGAGTCGCTGGGCGCGCAGCTGGTCGAGCGTACGACGCGCAGGGTGATTATCACCCCCCTGGGTGAGCGCGTGCGCGAGCACGCACGCCGGGTGCTCGCCTCGCTGCAAGCCCTCACCGAGGAGGTCGAGGCCGCCCGCCGCCCGTTCACCGGGCCGCTGCACCTCGGCGTCATCCCGACCGTCGCGCCCTACCTGCTGCCCACCGTGCTGCGGCTGGTCCGCGACCGCTTCCCGGAGCTGGAGCTGCACGTCCACGAGGAGCGCACCCCCGCGCTGCTGGAGGGGCTGGCCGCCGGGCGGCTGGACGTCCTGCTGCTCGCGCTCCCGGCCGGCGGTACCTCGCCGACCCGCGACATCCCGCTGTTCGACGAGGACTTCGTCCTGGTCACCCCGCCCGAGCACCCGCTCGCCGGGCGGATCGACGTCCCGCGCGACGTGCTGCTCGACCTGGACGTGCTGCTGCTGGAGGAGGGCCACTGCCTGCGCGACCAGGCCCTCGACATCTGCCGTGAGGTCGGTGCCGATCCCGGGGGCTCCACCACCCGCGCGGCCGGCCTGTCCACCCTGGTCCAACTGGTCGCCGGCGGCCTCGGGGTGACGCTGCTGCCCGCCACCGCGCTGGACGTCGAGGCCGGCCGCACCGACCGGCTGGCCGCCGTCCGCTTCGCCGCCCCGGCCCCCGGCCGCCGGATCGGGCTGGCCACCCGCCCGGGCTCGGCCCGCAGCACCGAGTACGAGCGCTTCGCGGCCGCGCTGCGCGAGGTGCTGGCCGAACTCCCGGTCCGGATCGCCTCCTAGCGGCCTGCGGTCCTACGGCCTCACGGCTTCGCCGGGGCGCCGAGGCAGAGCCCGACCGTGGTGGCCACCAGCAGGTCCAGGGCCCGCAGGGTGCCGTGGTCGGGCTGCTCGCCGGGCGCGCGCAGGGCCAGGTAGCGGTCGGTGAGACCGTCGAAGCCGGTGAGGAAGTGGACGGCGATCTCCTCGGCGGGCATGGCCAGTTCGAGGCCGTGCGCCTCGGCGAGGGTCGTGAGCATCTCCGCCGCGGTGCGTTCGATCCCGTGCTGGAGCGCCCGCATGATCTCCTGTAGGTCCGGGTCGCGCATCGCCAGCGCCGCGAACTCGCCCAGCAGCGCGCAGCGCCCGTCCGCGCCGGTCGAGCTCTCCCAGAGCGCGTGGACCAGCGTGGCGACCTGTTCGCCGAAGGAGCCGTCGCCCGGGTAGGCGGCGCGGACGTGGCCGATGAACTCGGCGGTCAGCTGCTCGACGACGGCCCGGTAGAGGTCCTTCTTGGTGCCGAAGGTGTAGTGCACCGTCGCCTGCGCCACGCCCAGCTCGGCCGCGATCGCCCGGGTGCTGCCGGCGGCGACCCCCTCCCGGGTCATCAGGTCGAGGGCGGCCTGGACCAGTTGCGGTCGGCGTTCGGAGGCGGGGACATGAGCCATCCAGCCAGGGTATCGCCATGGTCGGATAACTGCGTCGAATGATTCCGTCACTTGATTCTGTCGACCAACTTTGTCGCCTGACAATATTGCGCGTACGGTGGACCGCGACCTGTTCAGGCACCTGCCTGCCCGACGACCTGACCGAGGGGTCACCCATGGCCACGCACCTCTACCGACTGGGCCGCTACTGCTTCCGGAGACGGCGGGCGGTGCTGGCGGTCTGGATCGCGGTGCTGATCGCGATCGGCGGGGCCGCGGGTGCCTTCGCCGGCAAGACCAGCGACGAGTTCAAGGTGCCGGGCACCGAGGCGCAGACCACCCTGGACCGGATCAAGGACACCTTCCCGGAGCAGGGCCACGGCTCCGCCCAGGTCGTCTTCGCGGCCCCCGCGCCCGGCGGCGCCACCACGCCCGAGGCGGGCAGGGCGGTCAGCGAGGCGGTCGCCCGGATCACCGCCGTCCCCGGCGTGGCCGCCGTGCCCGACCCGTACGCCACCCACGCCGTCTCACCGGACGGCCGGGTCGCGATCGCCCTGGTCTCCTTCGACCACAAGCTCGCCGACGTCACCGACCAGCAGCGCGAGGCCGTCAAGGCCGCCGCCGAACCGGCCCGCGCGGCCGGGCTGGACGTCGCCTTCGGCGGTGACGCGTACAACCGGATGGCGCAGGTCGACGGCGGCGAGGCGATCGGTCTGGCCGTCGCCGGGGTGGTCCTGGTGATCACCCTCGGCTCGTTGGTCGCCGCCGGGCTGCCGCTGCTGACCGCGCTGGTCGGGGTCGGTGTGGCGATGGCCGCGATCATGGCGCTGTCCGGCTCGTTCGAGATCATCACCACCGCGCCGGTGCTGGCCCTGATGGTCGGTCTCGCCGTCGGCATCGACTACGCGCTGTTCATCCTCTCCCGGCACCGCCGCCACCTGGACGAGGGCCTGGAGCCGGACGAGGCCGCCGCCCGCGCCACCGCCACCGCCGGCAGCGCCGTCGTCTTCGCCGGCCTCACCGTGGTCGTGGCGCTCGCCGGGCTCGCCGTCGCCGGCGTCCCCTTCCTGACCGTGATGGGCCTGGCCGCCTCCGGCGCCGTCGTGGTGGCCGTCCTGGTCGCGATCACGCTGCTGCCCGCACTGCTCGGCTTCGCCGGCCGCGCCATCGACCGGCTGCCGGTCTGGAAGCGGGCGCTGCGCACCGGCAGCCGCACCACCCTGGGCGAGCGCTGGGGCCGGTTCGTGGTCCGCCGCCCGCTGGCCGTGCTGCTCGTCGGACTGGCCGGACTGGGCCTGCTCGCGGTGCCCGCTGCGAGCCTCCGGCTCGGCCTGCCGGGCGGCGGCTCGCAGGCCGCCGGCACCGATGCGCGCAAGGCCTACGACCTGGTCGGCGAGAGCTTCGGGCCGGGCTTCAACGCGCCACTGGTGGTCGTCGTGGACGCCGGGGGCGTGCCGCAGCCGGAGCAGGCGGTGCAGGGGGTGGCGGCCAGGCTGCAGACCCTGCCGGGCGTGCGGACACTGCTGCCCCCGGCAGTCGACCAGGCCGGGCGCACCGCCCTGCTCACCGTCATCCCGCAGACCGGACCGGACGACGCCGGCACCAGGACACTGGTCAACGAGATCCGCGACCAGCGCGCGCCGCTCAAGACCTCGACCGGCGCGGACATCGCCGTCACCGGTACCACCGCCGCCAACATCGACGTCTCCACCAAGCTCGGCCAGGCACTGCCGCCGTTCCTCGCGGTGATCGTCGGCATCGCGGTGGTGCTGCTGGCGCTGGCGTTCCGCTCGGTGCTCGTCCCGCTCAAGGCGGTGGCCGGCTTCCTGCTCAGCATCACCGCCTCGCTCGGCGCGGTGGTCGCGGTCTACCAGTGGGGCTGGCTGGACGGCCTGATCGACGTGCCGAAGGTCGGGCCGGTGGTGAGCTTCGTGCCGATCCTGCTGATCGGCGTGCTGTTCGGGCTGGCGATGGACTACGAGCTGTTCCTGGTCTCCGGGATGAAGGAGCAGTACGTCCACGGGAAGGCGCCGCGGGACGCCGTGGTGGCCGGGGTGCGCAGCGGCGCCCGGGTGGTCACGGCGGCGGCGCTGATCATGGTGTCGGTGTTCGGCTCGTTCGTCTTCGGCCACGACCCGATCGTGCAGCCGATCGGCTTCGCCCTCGCGGTGGGCGTGCTGGTGGACGCCTTCGTGGTGCGGATGGCGCTGGTGCCGGCCGCGATGGCGCTGTTCGGCAAGGCCGCCTGGTGGTTCCCGAAGAGGCTGGAGAAGGTCGTGCCGCGGGTCGACATGGAGGGCGAGCAGCTGATCGCGCGGCTGGAGCAGCATCCGGTGAAGGAGCCGGCCGGGGTCTGAACCGCTCCCGGGCGCTCGGCGGGCCGCTCCCGTCGGGCGCCCGCGCGCCGCGGCAGCCGCTGCTCGACGGGCGGCTGCGGGTGGTTACGGGTGGTTACGGTAGCCGCTGCTCGACGGGCGGTTGGGGCAGTCGCTGCTCGAACCAGACCACCTTGCCGGTGCCCAGCCGGGTGGCGCCCCAGCGGTCCGCGCACCGGGCCACTATCTGCAGGCCGCGACCGCGTTCGTCCTCCAGCCCGGTACGGCGCGGCCGCGGCAGCAGCGGGCTGTCGTCGCCGACCTCGCAGCGCAGCCGAGTGGTGCGCACCAGGCTCAGGGTGACCGGGCGGGTCGCGTGCTGGACGGCGTTGGTCACCAGCTCGCTGATCATCAGCTCGGTCGCCTCGCTGAGCTCGCCGAGCCCCCAGCGGCGCAGCGTGTGGGCGGCCAGCCGGCGGGCCCGGCCGGGCGTCTCGTTGCGCGGCTGGAGGTACCAGTGCGCGACGTCCCCGGCCGGGATGCCGTCGAAGCACGCGCCCAGCAGGGCGATGTCGTCGCCGCGGTCGCCGGGCGGCAGGATCCGCAGCGCCTCCTGGCACAGCTGCTCGGGGGACTGCCAGCGGGCGGCGGCGATCCGGGCGCGGAGGACCTCCAGGCCGTCGCTGATCGGGCGGCTGCGGGTCTCCACCAGGCCGTCGGTGAACAGCAGCAGGGCCGAGCCGGGCGGGGCGGGAAGTTCGACCGAGTTGAAGTCCACCCCGCCGACCCCGATCGGGGCCCCGGAGTCCAGCTCCACCAACTCGGCGGTGCCGTCCGGCCGGACCAGGACGGGCGGGACGTGCCCGGCGTTGGCCAGCACCACCCGGTTGGCGATCGGGTCGTACACCGCGTACACGCAGGTCGCCAGGTGCTGTTCGCGGCCGAGCCGTTGGGCCTGCTCGTCCAGGTGGTAGAGCACCTCGTGCGGCGGAAGGTCGAGGGCGGCCAAGGTCTGGGCGCTGGTGCGCAGTTGGCCCATGATGGCGGCCGAGGTGAGCGAGTGGCCCATCACGTCGCCGACGATCAGGGCGACCCGGTTGCCGGGCAGCGGCACGGCGTCGTACCAGTCGCCGCCGACCTGCGCGCCGCGCTCGCCCGGCAGGTAGCGCTGGGCGAGGCGGACGCCGTGCGGCTGCGGCAGGCGCAACGGCAGCATGCTGCGCTGGAGTTCGTTGGCTATCTCCCACTCGCGGGCGTACCGCAGGGCGGTGTCCACCGCCAGCCCCGCCTGGGTGGCGAGGTGCGCGGCGGTCGCGGTGTCGGCGGCGTCGAAGGCGGGCCGGCCGGTGCGTTCAGGAGGGCGGCGGATCAGCACCAGCAGGCCGAGCACGGCCTTGCGGCCGCGCAGCGGCAGGGCCAGCACCGACGTGCCCGCGGCCAGGCGGGCCAGCCCGCGGGTGCCGTACAGCTCGCGCAGCAGCGCCTCGGTGCGTTCGGCGCCGGGCGTGCCGAGCACCGCGGACTCGGCGGGGCGGCGGCTCAGCAGGGCGTGCGCGAGCGCCCCGCCGCGGGTCACCGGGGTGGCGGGGCCGGTGTCGGCGGTGGAGCGGGAGCCGTACCGGGAGCGGTGCCGGTCGTCCGCGCCGCTCGGTCGGCCGCGTCGCCCGATCCGGGTGCCGGTGCTGTGGTGGATCCGCAGCTCGTCCGGGAAGCCGGGCTCGCGCTCGACGTTGGGCAGCGGATCGCGCAGGTGGACCACGGCGGCGTCGGCCAGCGTGGGAACGAGTACCCGGCCGATGTTGCGCAGCGTCGCGGACAGGTCGAGCGCGCTGTTGATCCGCCGGGTGGCCAGGTCGAGGTAGCCGAGCCGGCCCGCCACGTCCTCGCGCTCCGGGCGCGCGGTCGGTTGGTGTGCCGGTGCCGGTGCCGGTGCCAGGGGCAGGCCGCGCTGGCCCGGGACGGCAGCCGGCTGTCCGGCCTCGGTCTTGAGCTGGTCGCGCACGGCTGCCTGTCCTGGATTCGGTGTGGTCTCTGTGGTGGTCTGCGGTGTCCTGCTGGCGGGCCCTGCTGCCGTGCGGTGGGTCAGCCGACGCGTCGACAGCACAGGAACAGCTGTTCCTCCGGCGGCAGCGTGGTGCTGGCCGGCGCGTACGGATGCCCCGAGCACTCCTCGACGGCGAAGCCCGCCGTGACGAGAACCCGCTCCAGATCCTCCCTCAGATACCCACTGATCCGCAGCTCTCTGCCAAGGAACGGAAGCGGAACGTGATCCAGATCCGCCTCGACCATACCGAGCGCCAGCAGTCCGCCCGGCCGGAGGAGTTCGCGCAGCCGCGCGAGCACGGTCGGGATCTCGTCCTGCGGCAGCAGGATCAGGGAGAAGAACGCGGTGACGGCGGCGAACCCGTCCTTGCCCAGCGGCCCCAGCCCGGGGGCGTTCCAGACCTGCCCGGCGCGCTCGGTGGCCAGATCGAACAGGTCGATCCGATGGAACTCCGGCGGGTGTTCGCCCGGGAACCGGGCCTGCCGGGCCAGCGAGAGCATCACGTCCGAGAGGTCTATCCCGGTCACCCGCAGCCCGCCCGCGACCAGCTGCCGGACCGTCGGGTCCCCGGTGCCGCAGCCCACGTCCAGCACCCGCGCGCCGGGTTCGAGCTCGGCCAGCAGCTGCCGTCCGCAGGCCAGCTGCCCGTCCTTGGCCGGGAACGCCTCGCCGTACCCGGCGCCGATGGTGTCGAAGGCGACGGCTTGCAGGGCACGCGCCGCCCGGCGCCGCCGCACGTCGGGCCCGTCGTCTCCCGCGTCCTCGTCGACGGGGAACGAGTCGGATATCTGTCCGGTCGTCACGATTGAGAGGCACCCTTCCACCCGTGGCCTCCGGCCGGCTGCACGCGGCCGCACGGGAGCGGGATGCCGTCCGCCCCGGCGCCCGTCCTGCCTCGCCGGCCCACACGTTGCCGGCAGACACTCGTGTGTGTACTGGCATCTGAGAATATGCGTGATCTCTGCGCCATGGGGTCCCTTTCCAGCCAACTCGTCATGCTTGGGCCGGTGTGGACGGGGTTGCGGAAGCACGACGGTGCGGGCGGGGGTGGTGCGCGCGGGCTCCGCGCGCCGCATGGCGCGCCGTGGTGGAACGGCTGACCTGCGGTTTCGCCGGGGCGAGGGCCGGCCGTCGGGCGTTTATCGAACGTCAATCGCCGGGGTGCAGAGTGGAGTCCAGCGCCGGGGAAGCGTTGAGGGCGCTCCCGCAGCCGGGGGGCTGCGGGGGCGCCGACGCGCACAACGGGGGTAGGGGCTCTGCCGGGGGGCGGAGACCTACGGCGCTGGGGAAGATGGGGGAGGCTCGGTGTGCTGTTGGGAGATGAGGTCCGCCACGGGGGAGGCCTCCGGCACACCGAGCCGCGTGAAGATCGCGTGCGCCTCGCGCAGGCAGGCGAGTCCGCGGGCCGGCTGGGCCAGGGCGAGCAGCGACTCGCCGAGGGTGGCGTTCGCGAGGCCCTGGCAGTAGGCGGAGTCCAGTTCCTGGGCGATCACGAGCGACTCGTCGGCCGCTTCGGCCGCCTCGGTGTGCTGTCCGGCGGCGAGCAGGGCGGAGGCCAGGCGGGCGAGGGTGTAGCCCTCCCAGAGCGGATTCTGCTGGGCCTGGAACAGCTGGTGAGCCTCTCGCAGGTAGCCCACCGCCGCCCTCGGCTCGTCGGTGGCGGCGAGCACCACACCGGTCTGGTACAGGGTGTCGGCGAGGCAGGGACCGTTCCTCGACGTCCGGGCCGTCGCCACCGCCTCGATGACCGAGCGGACAGCGGTCTCGGTGTCGCCCAGCTTGAGCTGTGCCCGCGCCATGTTGCCGAGCAGCCGGGCCTCGTTGATCGGAACGCGGACCACCCGGCTGATGCCGAGGGCCTGCTCGAAGAGCGGGATGGCTTCGGCGGGGCGGTTCGTCAGGCTGAGGATGATCCCCAGGTCGTTGCTCGCCGCCGACCGCAGGATCGTCATGTCGTCGGAGCGCTGGAGGGTCAGGCTCTTGCGGAGCGACTGTTCGGCGCCCTGGAAGTCATTGGTGATCGACTGCAGCGTGCCGAAGGCGAAGTGCACCCGGGCCAGGGCGGCAGCGTCTCCGTAGGCGGCGGCGTTGCGCTCGGCGGTCACCAGGAACCGGCGCATCCGCGAGCCGTGCGTGGGATCCCTGACCAGGCTGTTCAGGACGATCAGCAGGTCGACGGCCGGGCGCAGCACGAAGTCCGGTCCTCGCACGGCCGCCTCGACGGCGCTGAGCAGGAAGGTGATCTCCGTCCGCAGCCACTGCCGGGCGTCCCGGCTCGTCGGCAGATCCAGGCCTGACGAGCCCAGGGGGTTGAGCGGTTCCGGGAGCTGGTCGTCGGGCTCGATCACCTGGGCCGCGTTGCGGACGGTCGGGATCAGCAGGTCGAGCAGGCGCAGCACCGCCCGCTCCTGCTCCGTGGTGTCCCCGATCCGCTCGTTCTGCCGCTGGGCGTAGAGCCGGAGCAGGTCGTGGTAGCGGTAGCGGCCGGGGGTGAAGCACTCCAGCATGTTCGCCTCGACCAGCGCCTCGGCGAGGTCCTCGGCGGTGTACTCGTTCGCGCCGAGCAGCGCCGCGGCGGCGGGCAGCGGGATGTCCGGGGAGTCGATCAGGGCGAGCAGCCGAAAGGCACGGGCCTCGTCCGTCGAGAGCTGCCCGTAGCCGAGTCCGATGGTGGTCTCCACGGCGAGGTTGCCGAGCTGGAGTTCGTCCAGTCGCCGCCGCTGGTCGGCTAACCGTCTGGCCAGGTCGGAGACGCTCCAGCGCGGACGGCTGGCCAGCCGGGCGGCGGCGATGCGGACGGCGAGCGGCAGGAACCCGCAGGCGGTGACCACCTGCATGGCCGCCTCCGGTTCGGCGGCGACCCGCTGCTCGCCGACGATGGCCGAGAACAGTGCCAGCGCTTCGTTCGGGGTCAGCTCCTCGACGTCGAACAACTGTGCACCCGGGATGCCGGCCAGCCGGGAGCGGCTGGTGGCGAGCACGGCGCAGCCGGAGACGCCGGGGATCAGCGGTCGGATCTGCTCGGCGTCGCGCGCGTTGTCGAGCAGGATGAGCATCCGCCGGCTGGCGAGCAGCGACCGGTAGAGGGCGGCGCGCTGTTCGAGCGAGTCGGGGCTGTCGGTGACGCCGAGCGCGTGCAGGAAGTCGCCCAGGACGGCCACCGGGTCGGCCGGCGAGGTGCCGGCGCCGCGCAGGTCGACGTACAACTGCCCGTCCGGGAACTCGCCGCGGACGCGGTGGGCGACGTGGACGGCGAGGGTGGTCTTCCCGACCCCGCCGATACCGGCCAGCGAAGTCACCACCACGGCCTGGCCGGTGGCGTTCATCAGGACCGTCGAGAGGTCGCTCACCAGGTCGGTTCGGCCGCTGAAGTCCGATACGTCGGCCGGGAGTTGGGCGGGCGCCGGGGGAGCGGCCGGACCGTCCTCACGGCTCGCCGGGGTGGGTACGGCCGGGAGGGCGAGTGTCGGGTCCGCCGCCAGGATGCGGGCGTGCATCGCGGACAGGCCGGCTCCGGGTTCGACCCCGAGCTCCTCGATCAGCAGCTTGCGGGTGTCGGTGTAGACGCCGAGCGCCTCGGCCTGGCGCCCGCAGCGGTACAGCGCCAGCATCAGCAGCTCGCTCAGGCGCTCGCGCAGCGGGTGTTCGGCCGTCAGGCCGTTCAGCTCGCCGACGATCTCGGCGTGCAGGCCGATGTCGAGGGCGACGGCGCACAGCTCCTCGGCGGCGGCCACCTGCCGTTCGGCGAGCCGCAGCCGCTGGGTGTCGGCGTAGGGGCCGGGGATGCCGGTGAGCGGCCGGCCGCTGAACAGGTCCAGCGCCCGCGCCAGCAGCCGGTGCGCCTCGTGCTTGTCGCCCGAGGCCCGGGCGGACGCGGCCTCGGCGCAGAGCCGTTCGAAGACCGTCAGGTCGAGGGCCTCGCCGGGGATGCGCAGCGCGTAGCCGTCGGCGACCGAGATCAGCAGTTCGGAGGGCCGGCGCACCTCCCGCCGGGGCTCGATGACGGAGCGCAGGCGGGAGACGTAGGTGCGCAGTGCCGCCACCGCCTGGGCCGGGTGCCGCTCGCCCCAGAGTGCGTCGACCAGGTCCTGCGTGGTGACCGGGCGTCCGGAATGCAGCAGAAGGGTGGTCAGAACTGCCTGTTGCTGGGGAGATCCGAGGGAAAGGGGCTTGCCGTCGAGCCAGGCCTGGACCGGACCGAGGACTTGGAAGCGCAGCGCAGGGGTCTGCGGCGTCTCCCGAAACTCCATGAAAGTCCCCCGATGGCCTGTGGTGTCGATTCCGTGAAAGGGCGCTCGGCGGTCCGCCGTGGTGCTTCAGCTTAGGCGGACGCCCGACTCTGCCGGGCGGCAGCGCAAGCCGCGCGATGTTTATCGGACATTTAATCAACCCTACGATACTGTCCGCACGCCCGTGCCACGGAGGTCGGGCGAGACACATTTGATGACCGAAAGGCGGCCGCCCAATGGCCAACGACCAGAGCGAGACCCCGGTGGCTTCGGCGCCCGAGAACGCGGCGACGACGGATGTCCCGGCCGTCGCTGTGGAGGCGGGCGAGGCTGTCGAGGGCGCGGTGGCCGCGTCCTCGAACACGACCGAGTACACCGCGCCGTCCGACGCGCAGAAGGCGGCGATAGAGAACGACCTGTTCGGGGACGAGGCCGCGCACGTGGTGGAGCCCGTCGCGCCGGCCACGGGCGGGCCGGGCAAGCGGTACGAGCCGGAAGGCATGATCTCCGGCCACCCGTAAGCCGGTCCGGCCGAAGGCCCCGTGCCCCCCGTGTCCCGGTCCGGGCACGGGGGCGCTGTGGGTTTTGGGCGTGCTCCATTCGGCACCGGTGCCCGCCCGGTGGCCGAATCCCGCCCGTGATGCACTCATGGTGACCGGTGATATCCGTAACGTGCCCGACGGTGGGTGCGGGGCGTTCCGGAATTCCGGATTCACTCGGGGGGATTGCGGGTGGGAATGTTGCTGTTTGCGTGCTTTTTGCCGCAATTAGCGCGGAAGATCGTATTCGGCTGAATCGCGGGGCCTGGGAACGGGCGAGACCCGTCCGGGTTCGGCGGTCCATTCGCGGCCGCCGCCCTCGGGGCGCAGGTAGTGCTCCCCGCCGATGGTGTCCATGTAGATGCCGGTGCGTCCGGTCCTCCGGTCGAGGACGAGTTCACCCACGTGCGGCCGGTAGGCCGCGGAGTCGCGCTGACGGGTGCTCACCGCACTGCTCCTCGCTGTTCTGGTGCGGGTGCGGCGCCGGGTGGGGGCCGCGCCCTGGTCGCTGTCCGTGTGTGTGGTGCTCGGCGACTACCCAGCATCTCTAGAGAAGCTAATATCTCTAGAGATGTCAATGGTCGTATCGGCTTACCGTCGGCCGTGGGCGCGCCTACGATTTGTCCGAGGGAGAGGGAGCGGCGATGACCGGCAGCAGTGGCGACAAACAGCCCAAGTACCAACGGATCGCCGACACGCTGAAGGCGGCCATCGACGACGGCCGGTACCGCGCGGGTGACCGGCTGCCGGGCGAGAACGACCTCATGGACGAGTACGGCGTGGCCCGGATGACCGCCCGCCAGGCGCTCGGCGTGCTGCAGAGCGAGGGCATCGCCGAGGCGCGCCGGGGAGCGGGGGTCTTCGTCCGGGACTTCCGGCCGCTGCGCCGGCGCGGGATCCAGCGGCTGGCGCAGGGGCAGTGGGGCTCGGGCCGGTCCATATGGTCGGCGGACATCGACAACCGCCTGCTGGTGGTCGACCAGGTGTCCGTCACCGAACGGGGCGCGCCGGAGCACGTCGCCCGGGTGCTGGGAGTGGATCCGGGCGCGTCGATGTGCGTACGGCACCGCCGCTTCGTGCTGGACGGCAAGCCGGTGCTGCTGTCGACCTCCTACCTGCCGGCCGGCCTGGTCGCCGGTACGGCCATCACCCGCGAGGACACCGGCCCGGGCGGCACCTACGCCCGGCTGGCCGAGATCGGCGCGAAGCCCGTCCACTTCCGCGAGGAGGTCCGCTCCCGGATGCCCGGCGCGGACGAGGCCGCCCGCCTGGAGCTGTCGGCGGGCACCCCGGTCATCCTGATCTGCCGTACCGCCTTCGCCGACGACGGCCAGGTCGTCGAGCTCAACGAGATGATCCTCGACGCCGCCTCCTACGTCCTGGAGTACGACTTCGACGCGTGAGCACGCGCAACGCGGCCGCCCCGGTCGCGACGGACGCGGCCGGGGCGGTCGACGAACGCGGCGCGGCTACTCCTTGGAGCGGACCCGGAGGCTGGTGATCAGCGGGCCCTCGGTGGTCTCGCGGAAGAAGTCGTTGCCCTTGTCGTCGACCACGATGAAGGCCGGGAAGTCCTCGACCTCGATGCGCCAGACGGCCTCCATGCCGAGCTCGGCGTACTCCAGGACCTCGACCTTCTTGATGCAGTCCTGGGCGAGACGGGCGGCGGGGCCGCCGATGGAGCCGAGGTAGAAGCCGCCGTGGGCGGCGCAGGCGTCGGTGACCTGCTTGCTGCG
This sequence comes from Kitasatospora sp. NPDC088264, assembly GCF_040685715.1. Lineage (NCBI taxonomy): Bacteria > Bacillati > Actinomycetota > Actinomycetes > Kitasatosporales > Streptomycetaceae > Kitasatospora > Kitasatospora sp. NPDC088264. Next base: position 54,358 of record NZ_JBFBIR010000025.1, on the reverse strand, counting down.
GTTGCCCTTGGCGAGCATGACCATGGAGCCGCCGGCGGCCTGGAACTGGTCGACGTAGGAGTCCATCCGGCCGGCGGTGGTGGGGCCGAAGGAGCCGGAGGCGTAGCCCTCGGGGGTCTTGGCCGGGCCGGCGTAGTAGACGGGGTGGTCCTGGAGGTACTTGGGCATGCCCTCGCCGGCGTCCAGGCGCTCCTTGATCTTGGCGTGGGCGATGTCGCGGGCGACGACCAGGGTGCCGGTGAGCGAGAGCCGGGTCTTGACCGGGTACTTGGACAGCTCGGCGCGGATCGCGGACATCGGCTGGTCGAGGTCGACGCGCACGACGTCGTCGTCCAGGTGCTCGTCGGTGGTGTCCGGCAGGTACTTGGCCGGATCGGTCTCCAACTGCTCCAGGAAGACGCCCTCGGCGGTGATCTTGCCGAGCGCCTGGCGGTCGGCGGAGCAGGAGACGGCCATGGCGACCGGCAGCGAGGCGCCGTGGCGCGGCAGGCGGACGACCCGCACGTCGTGGCAGAAGTACTTGCCGCCGAACTGGGCGCCGATGCCGATCTTCTGGGTCAGCTCGGTGACCTTCGCCTCCAGCTCCAGGTCGCGGAAGCCGTGGCCGGTCTTGGCGTCGCCGGAGGTCGGCAGGTTGTCCAGGTAGTGCGCGGACGCGTACTTGGCGGTCTTGAGCGCGAACTCGGCGCTGGTGCCGCCGATCACGATCGCCAGGTGGTACGGCGGGCAGGCGGCGGTGCCGAGGGAGCGGATCTTCTGCTCCAGGAACGAGAGCATGCTCGCCTCGTTCAGGATGGCCTTGGTCTCCTGGTACAGGTAGGACTTGTTGGCGGAGCCGCCGCCCTTGGCCATGAAGAGGAACTTGTACGCGCCGCCGTCGGTGGCGTACAGCTCGATCTGGGCCGGCAGGTTGTTGCCGGTGTTCTTCTCGTCCCACATGGTCACCGGGGCCATCTGGGAGTAGCGCAGGTTGAGCTTGGTGTACGCGTCGAAGACGCCGCGCGCGATGGCCGACTCGTCGCCGCCCTCGGTGAGCACGTTCTGGCCGCGCTTGCCCATGACGATGGCGGTGCCGGTGTCCTGGCACATCGGCAGGATGCCGCCGGCCGAGATGTTGACGTTCTTCAGCAGGTCGAGCGCGACGAAGCGGTCGTTCGGGCTGGCCTCCGGGTCGTCCAGGATGCGGCGCAGCTGGGCGAGGTGGGCGGGGCGCAGGTAGTGCGAGATGTCGTGCATCGCCTCGGCGGTGAGCAGCCGCAGCGCCTCGGGCTCGACCTGGAGGAAGGTGCGACCGCCGGCCTCGAAGGTGGAGACACCCTCGGAGGTCAGCTTGCGGTACGGGGTCGGGTCAGCGCCCAGGGGGAGCAGGTCGCTGTACTCGAAGTCTGGCGTGGGAGCCATGGGGGCGGTCCTTAGGTTTCCAGTGGTCCGGCTGCGTCGGCGAAGCACCCTCAAGGGTAGGACCCGGCTCCGCGTCGCACGCGGACAGGGCAGCCTGCGTGACCGGGCTCACTCGGCCGCACGTACGAGCGACTAGTCTTGGGCCGTGGACAACTCGCCGTCGCAGGACGATCCGGGGCAGCCGTCCGTGCCGGCGCCCGTACCGATGACCAAGCCCGAGAGCCGGCCCGAGCCGCAGCCGCAACTCCGGCCGCTGCCGGAGCAGCAGACCCAGCCGTCGCACGCCCCGGTGGCGCAGGCGGAGATGCGGGTGTCGGACGCCGACCGCGAGCGGATCGCGGAGCTGCTGCGGGACGCCTACGCCGAGGGCCGGCTGGACGCGGACGAGCACGCGGACCGGATCGGGGCCGCGTACGCCGCCAAGACCTTCGGCGATCTGGTGCCGCTGACCAGGGACCTGCCGGGCCACCGGCCGCTGTCGTTCGAGAAGCCGCCGCTGGAGGCCCCGGCGCCGCGTGCGGTGACGCCGGCGCTGCCGCCCGCGCGCCAGGAGTCGCCGTCGATGGTGGCGATCTTCGGCGGATCGTCCCGCAAGGGCCGCTGGCGGGTGGGGTCGCACCTGAAGGCGTTCGCGGCGTTCGGCGGGGTGGAGATCGACCTGACCGACGCCGTGTTCGAGTCGCCCGAGGTGGAGATCGAGGTGACGGCGCTGTTCGGCGGCGTCGAGATCCGGGTGCCGGAGAACGTGAGCCTGCACGGCGGCGGCGTCGGCATCTTCGGCGGATTCGACGTCAAGGAGCAGACGGCGGCGGACCCGTACGCGCCGGTGGTCCGGGTCAAGGGCGTCGCGGTGTTCGGCGGTTGCGAGGCCAAGCCGCGCCGGGGCAAGAAGCTCAAGGAGTGGGTGCGCAAGCAACTCGGCACCGAGTAGCCGGGGTTGGCGGGTCGAACGCCCGGTCGGGGATCAACTCCCGGCCGGGCGTTCCGCGTTGTCTCCGGTGCGCTCCGTAGTCGATTGCGTGCAGTGTGCATGAATCGCGGGCGGGCGGGGTAGTTCCTTCCGCACATCGCTTCTTGTACGGCTGCGCACCGGAGGCGGCCCAGCGGCCGACTCGGGGTTGGACAGCGGGGGCTCGCAGCCGGGCAGGGGAGCGAGCTTCCCCGTGTCCGAGAGTCTCGTCAGGAGTACGGCCGTGCTGCATCCGATCGAGTCCCGCACCACCTCGCCCGTCGCCGCCGCGCAGTTGCTGGAGCGCAGTCCGCAGCCGCACCCCCCGGGCGGCCAGGGCCCCCAGACCGCCGCCCAGGGCGCGTCCTCGGGCGAGGACAGCCCCTGGCACACCGGCGCGGCCTGCCGGCGGGACGAGGTGGGGCTGTTCTTCGCGCCCTCGAAGGAGCCGACGGCGGCCCGGCTGTCGCGCGAGGAGCAGGCGAAGCAGGTGTGCGCCCGGTGTCCGGTGCTGCTGGAGTGCCGCGAGCACGCGCTGGCGCAGCCGGAGCCGTACGGGGTCTGGGGCGGGCTGACGGCCGCCGAGCGCCGGGTGGTGCTGGCCCGTCGCCGCCGCCGGGAGTCGGAGCTGCGCGAGGCGACCCGGGTGGTCGCGGGGCAGCGGCGGATAGCGGGCTGACGGGGCTCCGGGTGTGCCCCGGGCCGGACGCGCCGCGGCCTCGGCGGAGGGGGATTCCGCCGAGGCCGCGGGTGCGGTCGCCCGGTGTCAGTTGGCGCGGTCGAAGTCGATCGCGCTGTAGGCCCGCAGCTTCGACAGCTTGTGGACGGAGTTGATCTCGCGGATCGTGCCGCTCTTGGAGCGCATCACCAGCGAGCTGGTGGTGGCGGTCTCCTGGCGGTAGTGCACGCCGCGCAGCAGCTCGCCGTCGGTGATGCCGGTGGCGACGAAGAACACGTTCTCGCCGCTGACCAGGTCGTCGGTGGTGAGCACCCGGTCCAGGTCGTGGCCTGCGTCGAGGGCCTTCTGCCGCTCGGCGTCGTCCTTGGGCCACAGCCGGCCCTGGATGACGCCGCCCATGCACTTCATGGCGCAGGCCGCGATGATGCCCTCTGGGGTGCCGCCGATGCCCATCAGCAGATCGACGCCGGTGCCCTCGCGGGCGGCCATGATGGCGCCGGCCACGTCGCCGTCGGAGATGAACTTGATCCGGGCGCCCGCTTCGCGGATCTCCCGGACCAGGCCGTCGTGGCGCGGGCGGTCGAGGACGACGACGGTGACGTCCTCGACGGCGCTGCCCTTGGCCTTGGCGACCCGGCGGATGTTGACGGCCGCGGGGGCGGTGATGTCGACGAACTCGGCGGCCTCGGGGCCGGCCACCAGCTTGTCCATGTAGAACACGGCGCTGGGGTCGAACATGGTGCCGCGGTCGGCGACGGCCAGGACGGCGACGGCGTTGTTCATGCCCTTGGCGGTGAGCGTGGTGCCGTCGACCGGGTCGACCGCGACGTCGCACTCGGCGCCGGTGCCGTCGCCGACCCGCTCGCCGTTGTAGAGCATCGGGGCTTCGTCCTTCTCGCCCTCCCCGATGACGACCACGCCGTTCATCGAGACGGTCGAGACGAGGGTGCGCATCGCCTTGACGGCGGCGCCGTCCGCGCCGTTCTTGTCGCCACGGCCGACCCACCGGCCGGCGGCCATCGCGGCCGCCTCGGTGACCCGGACGAGTTCGAGCGCGAGGTTCCGGTCCGGAGCCTCGGGCGCGACCTCCAGGGCGCTGGGAAGGTGGTTCGGGTACTGCGTGGTCATCGTCGTTACCTCTCTGTACGCGACGGCCAGTAAGCGCCCGACTACTGCCTGGTCGAACGCCGTGGTGAGGGTCCTGCGATCGTATCTGCCTATGAGATGACTGTCTGTGGCGCGGGTCGCCACCCGGCGCCCGACCAGGTCGGTTCGTCCCGCTTCACCCGTACGCGGGCACCCCGGGTGGCCGTACCGCCGTAGGGATGAGTCACCATGTGGGGGTGGCTGGAGAGAGCAAACGCATGAGGGGCCGGGAGACCGTACGGGACATGGTCCTGTCGATGCTGGCGGTCGGCGCCGTGGTCTGGATCGGGTACCTGTTCCTTCCGCACGACGCGAACAGCGACCCGGTGCACGTGGTCGAGTACAAGGTGGCGGCGGCCTCCGCGAAGCGCGGCGCGCCGTACCCGCTGCTCTCCCCGGACGGGCTGTCCGACCAGTGGCGGGCCACCTCGGTCGGCTACCAGCCGGCCGCGATCAGCAAGGGCAAGGGCAACGCCTGGCACCTGGGCTTCGTCACGCCGTCCGGCCAGTACGCGGCGGTCGAGCAGAGCGACGTCCCCCGCGACGCGCTGCTGGCCGACAAGATCGCGGGCGGCAAGCCGGACGGCACCTCGGAGGTCGCCGGGCGCACCTGGGAGCGGGTGCAGGGCGAGAAGTCCCGCGCCCTGACCGTGCAGACCGGTGACGCGACCACCGTGCTCACCGGCACCGCCTCCTACGAGGAACTGGCCGAGCTGGCCCAGGCGCTCAAGTAGCCCGTGCCCCCGGGTCGCCCCGGGGGGAACAGCTCCGTACGCCCCCGCGAACGCCCCGCGGACGCGCCCGTACGACCCCGAACGCCCCCGTGCGCATACGGAGAGGGCCCGCACCGGACGAACCGGTGCGGGCCCTCGCGCGTGCGGTGGATCAGACCGTGGTGACGACCTGGTCGTACTCCAGGCGCGGCGAGCGCGGGAACCACGCGTCGTCGCCCGGCTTGCCGATGTTGACCACGGCCAGCACCGAGTGCTCGCCGTCGCCGAAGAACTCCTTGTTGATGCCCTCGGCGTCGTAGCCGGTCATCGGGCCGGCGGCCAGGCCGGCGGCGCGCACGCCGATGATGAAGTAGGCGGCCTGCAGCGCGCCGTTCAGCGAGGCGGAGCGCTCGCGGACGGTGCGCTCGGAGAAGAACACGTCCTTGGCCTGCGGGAAGTGCGGGAACTGGGTCGGCAGCTCCTCGTGGAACTCGTTGTCCGCGGCGAGGATGGCGACCAGCGGGGCGGTGCTGGTCTTGGCCTTGTTGCCGTCCGCCAGGTGCTGGACGAGGCGCTCGCGGCCCTCGGTCGAGCGGACCAGGACGACGCGCAGCGGCTGCTGGTTGAAGGCGGTCGGGCCGTACTTGACCAGCTCGTAGATGGCCTGGACCTGCTCCTCGGTCACCGGCTCGTCGGTGAAGGTGTTCGCGGTGCGGGCCTCGCGGAACAGCAGGTCCTGAGCGGCGGCGTCGAGTACCAGGGCGTCGGTGGTCATGCTTGTCTGCACCTCATGCGGGAGGGGGTTCGTCGGATTGACCGGCCGTGGCCGGTCAGACCATCTCAACATGGATGAAGTTTCAACGATTCCCCGGCCTACTGTGAGCCGCGTCACTGCCCGCCCGCGGCCCCGTCCTCCTCGGCGGCCAGCGCCGCGTCCAGCCGGGCCCGGGCGCCGTCCAGCCAGCGCTGGCACACCTTCGCCAGCTGCTCGCCGCGCTCCCACAGCGCCAGCGACTCCTCCAGCGACGTCCCGCCGTTCTCCAGCTGCCGGACCACCTCCAGCAGCGCGTCCCGGGCGTGCTCGTAGCCCAGCGCGTCGTCCGGGGTCGGTGCCGCCGCGTCCTGCTGCTCCTGCTGCTCTGCCATGCGTGCCAGCGTAGGGGCTGGAGCCGACAGAGCCCGCGCAGCACCGACACAACGGCCGTGGCGGGGTGAAAGCGGCAGGGCGAAGGCGGCGGGCGAAGGCAGCGGTGGAGGCAGCGGCGAAATCGGATGCAACCGGCCGGCCGGCGGCGCTACCCTCCGCCGCATGATCACGGTCCGACCCGCCGCCCCGGCCGACGCCTCCGAGCTCGTCCGGCTGCGCAACCTGATGTTCGAGGCGATGCCCAGCATGGCCGGCCTGACCGGGCCGGGGCCCTGGCAGGCCACCGCCGAGCGGATACTGCGCGAGCGCCTCGCCGCCCCGGCCGGGGAACTGACCATGCCGTCCTTCGTGGTGGACGACCCGCGGCGGCCCGGCCGGCTCGCCGCCTGCGCGGTCGGCACGCTGGAGCACCGGCTGCCCGCGCCGGGAAACCCGGACGGCCGGTTCGGCTTCGTCTTCAACATCTGCACCGACCCCGGCCACCGGCTGCGCGGCTACGCCCGGGCCTGCACCGAGGCGCTGCTGGACTGGTTCGACGACCAGCGGGTCGGCCGGATCGACCTGCACGCCAGCAGTGGCGGCGAGGCGCTCTACCGCAGCCTCGGCTTCGGCGAGCACTCCCGCGCACTCTCCCGGCAGCGCTCCTACGAGGCCTGACCGTCGTCCACCGTGACGCCGGGCGTTCCTACGAGCCCTGGCCGTCCGCCACCGCGACGTCGAAGGCCCCGCCCGCGACCCGGGCGCGCAGCCCCTCGCCGGCCGTGACCTGCGCCGGGTCGGTCACCACCGTGCCGTCCGTCCGCTGGAGCACCGCGTAGCCGCGCTCCAGGGTGGCCGCCGGGGACAGCGCGACCACCCGGGCGAGGGTGTGCCCGAGGTCGCTCTGCGCGTGGTCCAGCCGGTGCCGCAGGGTGCGCCGGGCCCGCTCCAGCAGCGCGGTGACCTCCTGGCCGCGCCCGTCCAGCATCCGGTGCGGAACGGCCAGCGCGGGGCGGCTGCGCACGCCGTCCAGCCCGTGCTGCTCGCGCTCGACCCGGCCGAGGACGTGCCGCCGGGCACGGTCCCGCAGCAGGCGGACCTTGGCCAGCTCCTCGCCGACGTCCGGAACCACCCGTTTGGCGGCGTCGGTCGGGGTGGAGGCGCGCAGGTCGGCGACGAAGTCCAGCAGCGGCTGGTCCGGCTCGTGGCCGATCGCGCTGACCACCGGCGTACGGGCGGCCGCGACCAGCCGCACCAGCCCCTCGTCCGAGAACGGCAGCAGGTCCTCGACGCTGCCACCGCCGCGGGCCACGATGATCACGTCCACCTCGGGGTGCTCGTCCAGCTCCCGGACGGCCGCGCTCACCCGCTCCACCGCGCTGACCCCCTGCACCGGGACGTTGCGCACCTCGAAGCGGACGGCCGGCCAGCGCCGCCGGGCGTTCTCCAGCACGTCCCGCTCGGCCGCCGAGCCGCGCCCGGTGACCAGCCCGACGCACTGCGGCAGGAACGGCAGCGGCCGCTTGCGCTCGGCCGCGAACAGGCCCTCCCCGGCGAGCCGCCGCTTCAGTTGCTCCAGCCGGGCCAGCAGCTCGCCCAGCCCGACCGGCCGGATCTCCGAGGCCCGCAGCGACAGCTGCCCGCGTGCCGCGTACCACTCCGGCTTGGCGTGCACGACGACCCGCGCGCCCTCCTGCACCACCTCCGCGACCTGGTCGAACACCGAGCGGAAGCAGGTCACCGTGAGCGACACGTCCGCCTGCGGGTCGCGCAGGGTCAGGAACACCACGCCCGCCCCCGGCCGGCGGCTGAGCTGGGTGATCTGCCCCTCCACCCAGACCGCGCCGAGCCGGTCGATCCAGCCACCGATCAGCGCGGAGACCTTGCCGACCGGGATCGGGGCTTCGGGGGAGCTGGTGTTGGCCATGCGTACGAGGTTAGGGCCTGTCCGGGGAGCTGGTGTCGGCCGTGTACGCGAGGCTAGCGGCGCCCGCCGACAGGGCCGCCCGGAGCGGGGGAGCCCTGGACGCCCAGCACCACCAGCCCGACCGCCAGCCAGATCAGCCCGACGAGCTGCGCGGTCGTCGAGGCCTCGTAGACCACCGCCGCGATCACCACGATCCCCAGGGCCGGGACGAGCAGGTGCCGCACCCGGTCCCGGGAGCCGTGCCGCACCGTGTACCAGCCGATCACCGAGGCGTGCAGCAGCGCGAAGGCGGTCAGCGCGCCGACGTTGACCACCGAGGTCAGCTGGTCCAGCCCGTCGCCCCGGTCGGCCGCCCAGACCGCCGCGGCCATCGTGATCACCGCGGCCGCCAGCAGCGCCCGGCGCGGCACCGCGGTGGCCGGGTCGACCGTGCCGAGGACGCGCGGCAGCCGCCCCTCCCGGCCCATCGCGTAGACCAGCCGCCCGGCCGCCGCCTGCCCGGCCAGCGCCGCGAAGGCCGCGCCGATCGCCTTGCTGGCCGCCACCAGGACGTGCAGCCAGTGCCCGACCCCGCTCTCCACCGTGTCGTAGAAGGCCGAGCCCTGCGCCGCCGGGTCGGCCGCCAGCTGCTGCGGGCCCAGGGGTTCCAGCAGTGCCGCCAGGTAGGTCTGGGCGACGAACAGCACCCCGGCCAGTGCCAGGCACCAGAGCACGGCCCGGGCCACCGCCGCCGAGGCGCCGACCGCCTCCTCGACGAAGGTGGCGATCGCGTCGAAGCCCAGGTAGGAGAGCACCGCGACGGACACGGCCGAGATCACCGCGGTCAGCGAGAAGGCGCCGACGGCGGTGAACGGGGTGTCCCAGCCGCGCCGGGCGCCGCCCTGGAGCAGCGCCACCACGGCCGCGGCGACGAACACCGCCAGCACCGCGATCTCCAGGGCGAGCACCGCGAAACCGACCACGGCCGCCGTCCGTACGCCGATCAGGTTGAGCGCGGTGGTCAGCACCACCGCGAGCGCCGTCCAGACCCAGCGGGAGACCCCGGGCACCAGCGAGTTCAGCGCGATCCCGGAGAACAGGTAGGCGACCGCCGGGATCAGCAGGTAGTCGAGCATCGCCATCCAGCCGGCGATGAACCCGGGCCCCTCGCCCAGCCCGGCCCGCGCGTAGGCGAACACCGAGCCGGTCTGCGGCACCGCGCGCACCATCTGGGCGTACGAGAAGGCGGTGAAGCCCATCGCGACGGTCGCGGCCAGGTAGACGGTGGCGACGGCGCCGTGGCTCCTGGCGTCCAGGACGCCGAACACGCCGACCGGCGCCATCGGGGCGATGAACAGCAGGCCGTAGACCATCAGGTCGCGGACGCTCAGGCTGCGGCGCAGGCCGCCCGGTTCCGTTTGCCCGTTCGCAGAGCTCATAGACACCACATTTGAGCACCGGCGACCGGGTCTGTCCGGAAAGCGCCTCCCGTCGGCGCGGCTCGGCGCCGCCCGTACGATGGAGCCATGTCCAACACCGCGCCGCGCCGTGTCCTGCTCGCCGCCCCCCGGGGCTACTGCGCGGGTGTAGACCGCGCCGTGATCGCCGTGGAGAAGGCCCTGGAGCAGTACGGGGCGCCCATCTACGTCCGCAAGCAGATCGTCCACAACAAGTACGTGGTGCAGACCCTGGAGAAGAAGGGCGCGATCTTCGTCGACGAGACGGAGGAGGTGCCCGAGGGCTCGATCGTGGTCTTCTCCGCGCACGGCGTCGCGCCGTCCGTCCACGACGAGGCGAAGGCCGGCCGGCTGGCCACCATCGACGCCACCTGCCCGCTGGTCACCAAGGTGCACAAGGAGGCCGTGCGCTTCGCCGACGAGGGCTTCGACATCCTGCTGGTGGGCCACGAGGGCCACGAGGAGGTCGTCGGGACGATGGGCGAGGCCCCGGACCGGATCCACCTGGTGGACGGTGCCGAGGACGTCGCCAACGTGCGGGTCCGGGACGAGTCCAGGGTCGTCTGGCTGTCCCAGACCACCCTGTCGGTGGACGAGACCATGGCCACCGTCGGCGAGCTGAAGAAGCGCTTCCCGGCGCTGGTCAGCCCGCCCAGCGACGACATCTGCTACGCCACCCAGAACCGCCAGGTCGCGGTCAAGCAGATGGCCCCCGAGACCGACCTGCTGATCGTGGTCGGCTCCAAGAACTCCTCCAACTCCGTCCGCCTGGTCGAGGTCGGCCTGGAGTACGGCGCCAAGGCCGCCCACCTGGTGGACTTCGCCGAGGAGCTCCAGGAGGCCTGGCTGGAGGGCGTCGGCACGGTCGGCCTGACCAGCGGTGCCTCCGTCCCGGAGATCCTGGTCGAGGGCGTGCTGGAGTGGCTGGCCGCGCGCGGCTACGACACGGTCGAGACGGTCAAGACCGCCGAGGAGCACCTGACCTTCTCGCTGCCCAAGGAGCTGCGCCGCGACCTGCGCGCCGAGGCGGCGGGCAAGCTGTAGGGCCGGTCCCGGGACCGCTCCCGGGTCCTTTCGCGCAGAGCCCGGCACCCCCTCGGGGTTGCCGGGTTTTCTGCTGTGCGTCCACCCGTGCCCTCTCGTAGTTTTGTGCACAGGCTGTGGACAAGCGGTCCGCGGCCCCGGCGGAGGGTGGACGTGATGGCGGCGGTATTCGGCGTGGACATCGGCGGTTCGGGCATCAAGGGCGCCCCGGTCGACCTCGCCCGGGGCGTGCTGGCCCAGGAGCGGTACAAGGTGCTCACCCCGCAGCCGTCCGCCCCCGAGGCCGTGGTCGCCGCCGTCCGCGAGGTGGTCCGCCAGTTCGACCACCAGGGCCCGGTCGGGCTCACCTTCCCCGGCGTGGTGGTCGGCGGCCGGACCAGAACCGCCGCCAACGTGGACAAGGGCTGGATCGGCCTGGACGCCGCGGGCCTGTTCCGCGAGGCGCTCGACCTGCCCGCGACCGTGCTCAACGACGCCGACGCGGCCGGGCTCGCCGAGACCGTGCACGGCGCCGGGCGCGACCAGTCGGGTGTGGTGCTGGTGCTCACCTTCGGCACCGGCATCGGCAGCGCGCTCTTCGTGGACGGCGTGCTGGTGCCCAACACCGAGCTGGGCCACCTGGAACTGCGCGGCAAGGACGCCGAGCGCCGGGCCTCCTCTGCCGCCAAGGAACGGCACGGGCTGACCTGGGAGCAGTGGGCCGGGCGGGTCGACGAGTACCTGGACCTGGTCGAGATGCTGTTCTCGCCGCAGCTGGTCGTGATCGGCGGCGGGGTGAGCCGCAAGCACGAGAAGTTCCTGCCGCTGCTGCGGGAGCGGGAGGCGCGGGTGGTGCCGGCCGAGCTGCGCAACGACGCGGGCATCGTCGGCGCCGCCATGGCGGCGGCCCGGGCGGCGGGCTGAGGCCGCCCGCCCGAGGCACCGCTCAGCGGGAGCGCTGGATCCGGCGCTGGGCCACGAACCGGGCGAGCACGATCAGCGCGGCCAGCCCGGTGCCGGAGAACAGCCAGCCGGCCCGCAGCGCCAGCCCGGTCGCCAGCGCCACCACCTGGGCGGTGACGCCCGAGGAGGTGACCGGCCCGAGCAGCAGCAGCGCCAGCGCGAAGGCGATCGGCCCGCTGATCGGTGCGGCCAGCAGGTCGACGTAGCGCACCCGGACGGCCAGCTGGAAGCAGACGGCCAGGTAGCCGAGGCCGAACAGCCAGCCGAGGCCGTCGAACAGCAGCCGGTCCAGGCCCGCGACGGCGAGGGTCGCCAGCACGGCGGCCACGCCCGTGCCGATGGCGGTCAGCCGGGTCGGCCGTCCGGTCCGGCGCCGCCCGTACAGCGGGGCCTCGGCGCGTCCGCGCAGCGGCAGCCGCAACCGCAGCCTGGGGGTGGCCGGGCGGGCGGTGGTGGCGGCGGGCGGCCCGGCTACCGGGCGTAGCCGGGCGGCGGGGGCGGGGGCGGCGGCGGGGGCTCCGGCGGTCTCGGGAGCCCGGCCGGGCCCGGGGACGGCGGCCCCGGCCGCGCCGTTCGGCGGTCGGCGTCTGGGCCCTGGCGGCTGGGTACGGATGCTCTGCTCCACCCGCCCAACGTACGGTCCGATCATCGCCACACTGTGTAATGGACCGTTCAGGTCTTGCCCCGTGTCTCCTGGCGGAGTGCTGATGTGATCGTCGTTCAGCGGCCTGACCTGTCCGGCCCAGCCGCCCGGGCGGCCGGCCGGAGTTCCTGGAGCCCCTCCCGGCGGCGACCGGGGCGTGAGGCGCTGCCCGTAGACTTGGGGGTCGGCCCGCACGGTGCCGACCCAACTCCTCCAAGCCCACGGGACTGCGCTTCATGTCGCTCACGATCGGAATCGTCGGCCTGCCGAACGTCGGCAAGTCGACCCTGTTCAACGCCCTGACCAAGAACGACGTGCTGGCGGCCAACTACCCGTTCGCCACCATCGAGCCGAACGTCGGCGTCGTCGGCGTCCCGGACACGCGGCTGGCCAAGCTCGCCGAGATCTTCGGCTCCCAGCGGATCCTCCCGGCCACCGTCGACTTCGTCGACATCGCCGGCATCGTGCGCGGCGCCAGCGAGGGCGAGGGACTGGGCAACAAGTTCCTCGCCAACATCCGCGAGTCGGACGCGATCTGCCAGGTCGTGCGCGCCTTCACCGACCCGGACGTGGTGCACGTGGACGGCAAGGTGTCGCCCAAGGACGACATCGAGACCATCCACACCGAGCTGATCCTGGCCGACCTCCAGACCGTCGAGAAGGTCCTGCCGCGGCTCCAGAAGGAGGCGCGCCTGAAGAAGGAGACCGCCCCCGTGCTGGCCGCCGCCGAGGCCGCGCAGGCGGTCCTGGAGACCGGCAAGACCCTCTTCGAGGCCGGCTTCGACACCACCCCGATCCGCGACCTCCACCTGCTGACCGCGAAGCCCTTCCTCTACGTCTTCAACGTGGACGAGGTCGAGCTGGCCGACGAGGACTTCAAGAACGTCCAGCGCGAGCTGGTCGCCCCGGCCGAGGCGATCTTCCTCAACGCCAAGATCGAGTCCGAGCTGATCGAGCTCGACGACGCCGAGGCCCTGGAGCTGCTCCAGTCGATGGGCCAGGAGGAGCCCGGCCTCGCCACCCTCGCCCGGGTCGGCTTCGACACCCTCGGCCTGCAGACCTACCTCACCGCAGGCCCCAAGGAGACCCGCGCCTGGACCATCAAGAAGGGCGCCACCGCCCCCGAGGCCGCCGGAGTCATCCACACCGACTTCCAGAAGGGCTTCATCAAGGCCGAGGTGATCTCCTTCGCCGACCTGGTCGAGACCGGCTCCATCGCCGAGGCCCGCTCCAAGGGCAAGGCCCGCATCGAGGGCAAGGAATACATCATGCAGGACGGCGACGTGGTGGAGTTCCGCTTCAACGTGTAGCCGTCTGCTTGCCGCGAGTTGACCGGTTGGTCGAATGTGCGGACCGGAAGGGGCCGGGCTCTGTCGAGCCCGGCCCCTTCCGTGTCACCGTGCGGCTGCGCAGCAGGTAGGCGGTCTCCTTGAGGGGCTGGTGGTCCTCCAGTGAGACTGTGACCACCGGTTCGTGTCCGGCGCGAGTGATCACGATCTCCTCGCGGTCGTCCGTGACCGCGTTCAGCACCTCGGCGTAGTGCGCGCGGGACTCCGAGTAGGTCGTCGTCTTCATGGCTCGACTCCTACGTCTGACTCGTGCGGTGACAAGGGTGACCGGGTCGCCGGTCGCCGCCCCGGTCAGGGGCGGACGGTGACGGTCAGGGTGCCGTCCGGTGCGGTGGTCACGGTGATGTCGTCGAGGGTGTCGGCGTGGGCGTCCGGCCGGTGGGCGGCGGCGCGGGGGCCGATGCCGACGACGCGGATGCCGGCGGCGCGGGCGGCCGTGATGCCGGCGTCGGAGTCCTCGAAGGCGAGGCAGTCTGCGGGGGCGAAGCCGAGGGCGGCGGCGCCCTTGAGGAAGCCCTCCGGGTCGGGCTTGCTGGCGCCGACGGACTCGGCGGTCACCAGGACGGGCGGCATCGGCAGGCCGGCGGCGCCCATCCGGACCCGGGCGAGCGGTTCGTCGGCGGAGGTGACCAGGGCGTGCGGCAGGCCGTCCAGGGCGGCGAGGAAGGCGCCCGCGCCGGGGATCGGGACGACGCCGTCGGTGTCGGCGCGCTCGGCGGCGAGCATCCGCCGGTTGTCGGCGAGGTTGAGTTCCACCGGGCGGTCGGGCAGCAGTTCGGCCATCGTCGCGTGGCCCTGGCGGCCGTGGGCGACGGCCAGCACGGCGACGGGGTCGAGTCCGTGCTGCTCGGCCCAGCGGTGCCAGCAGCGCTCCACCACGGCGTCGGAGTTGACCAGGGTGCCGTCCATGTCCAGGAGGAGGGCGCGAGCGGTCAGCTGGAGGGGTGTGGCGGGCATGGGGCTGCTCCTCGGGCAAGGAAGGACGAGCTCTTTGTTCCCCGATGATACAAAAGATCAGCCGAGCAGGTGGGCGTTGACCGCGCGGGCCGCCTCGGCGAGCTCCGGCAGCTCCACCACCTCGACCCCGGCCGCCGCCAGCAGAGCCGTGCCCTGGCAGTCGGTGACGAACAGGTCCGGCTCGCGCCAGGCCACCACCACCCGCGGCACGCCCGCCGCGATCAGCAGCCGGGCGCACGGCGCCGGCCGCGAGGCGCGCTGTCCGCACGGTTCGAGCGAGCTGTAGACGGTCGCCCCGCGCAGCCGCGGGTCGCCGGTCGGCAGCTTGCCGAGGGCCGCCTCCTCGGCGTGGTCGTGCGCGTCGCCCTCCCGGCTGTAGCCCTCCGCCAGCACCTCGCCGTCGGCGCCGACGATCACCGCGCCGACCGAGAAGGCCGTCGCGGACGGCGGGCAGCGGCGGGAGAGTTCGACGGCCCGGCGCAGGTGGTCGAGGTCGGCGGTCACGGGACGGGCTCCGGTCACGGGGCGGGCTCCTTCGGGGCGTACCTGAGCAGGACGACGTCGTCCACCGTACGTGCCTCCAGCAGGCGCATCCGCCGGGCCGGGCCGCCCGGGAACGCGGCCGGGCGGACGAACCGCGGCGCCTCGGCCTGGCCGACCAGCAGCGGGGCGACCGCCAGCTGGAGCTCGTCCGCCAGGCCCTGGGCCAGGAACTGGGTGTGCACGCCGCCGCCGCCCTCGACCATCAGCCGGCGCACCCCGCGCGCGCCCAGGTCGTCCAGCACCGCGCCGAGGTCCACCGCGCCGCCGAGCGCGACCACCTCGGCCAGCCCGTCCAGGCGGGGCCGCAGCACGGTCGCGCCGGCGTCCGTGGTGTAGGCGAGCCGGGCGCCGCCGGTGTGCCAGAAGCGCAGGTCGGCGTCGAGCGCGCCGCTCGCGCTGAGCGTCACCTTCAGCGGGTACTCGGCGCGGCCGTCCGCGAGCCGGGCGGCCCGGCGTGCGGGGTCGTTGACCAGCAGGCGCGGATTGTCGGCGCGCAGCGTGTTGCCGCCGACCAGGACGGCGTCGGCGGCCGCGCGTTCGGCGTCGACCCGGTCGAAGTCGGCCCGGTTGGAGAGCAGCAGGCGGTCGGGGGAGGCGTCGTCGAGGTGGCCGTCGAGGGACATCGCGGCGCTCAGCAGGACGAAGGGGCGCTGGCCGGGCATGGGCGGGGGGACCGTTCTCTCGGGTGCGCCCCACGGTACGGCCGCCGGGGGTGGCGCGGTCGCGGGGTGATCGACAGGTGAGACAAATCTTCTCGGAATGCGGAATGTCCACTAGCGTCGAAGGCGTCGCGGAAACCGACCACTCCCCAGGGGGACACCATGACCGGACAGCAGCCCGCCACCGTCTACACCCACGGCTACCAGGAGGCCGTGCTGCGCTCGCACCGCTCCCGGACGGCGGCCGACTCGGCCGCCTACCTGCTGCCCGAACTGCGCCCCGGGCAGGCGCTGCTGGACATCGGCTGCGGGCCCGGCACGATCACCGCCGACCTGGCCGAGCTGGTCGGCCCGGGCGGTCGCGTGGTGGCCGTGGACACCTCCGCCGAGGTGCTGGAGCAGGCCGCCGCGTACGTGGCCGGCCGGGGCCTGTCCAACGTCGTGTTCGAGGTCGCCGATGTCCACGAACTGCCCTTTCGAGAGGGCGAGTTCGACGTGGTGCACGCTCACCAGGTGTTGCAGCACGTGGCCGACCCGGTGGCCGCGCTGCGCGAGATGCGCCGGGTCGCGGCGCCGGGCGGTGTGGTCGCGGCCCGGGACGTCGACTACGCGTCGATGACCTGGTTCCCCGAGGCGCCCGCGCTGGACCGCTGGCTGGAGCTGTACGAGCGGATCGCCCGCGCCAACGGCGGTGAGCCGGACGCCGGGCGGCGGCTGCTGTCCTGGGCGCGGGCGGCGGGCTTCACCGACATCGCCGCGACCGCCACCACCTGGACGTACGCGACGCCCGAGCAGCGCGCCTGGTGGGGCGGGATGTGGGCGGACCGGGTGACCGGCTCCGCCATCGGCCGGACGGCGGTGGAGCGGGGCTTCGCGGACCAGGCCGAACTGGCGCGCATCGCGGCCGGCTGGCAGGAGTGGAGCGCCGCCGGGGACGGCTGGTTCTCCATGCTGCACGGCGAGATCCTGGCGCGCGGCTGACCGGGGGCCGGGCCGGCGACGGGCCGAGGGCGAGGCCGGGCGGCGGGATGGGCGGCGGGGCGGGCGAAACGGTCGCGCGGGCGTTCGGAAAGATCGGGTAAAGTCGCGCGTCCGCTCGTACCGGGGCCGTTCGGGCCCGTCCGGCCCGTTGCTGGAGGGGGCGAGCCGACGAGTCGAGCTGCCGAGTCGATGCCCGTACCGGCGGGCCGGGGGAGTCCACGTGTCCAAGCCTGCGTCCGAACCGCCCGCGCCGGGGCCGGAGTCGCCTGCGGCCGATCCCCGCACACCGGCCCACGGGGCCGCGCCGGCGAAGCGGGCCGAGCGGGCGGGGCAGTCGGAGCGGGCGGACCAGCCGGACCAGCCGGAGCAGCAGGCGCAGGCCGGGCAGCCCGAGCCGGTCGCGGTACCCGGACAGCCCGGCCCCGCCGCCCCGTCCGCGCCCGCCCCGCCCGTGCCGCCCCTCCCGCCCGCGCCCGCCAACCCGTGGGCCGCGCCCCTGCCGTCGCAGTCCCCGTCGCAGGCCCCGCCGCAGCCCCCGCCCCCGCCGCTGCCCGCCGGCGGCTGGGCGTCGGTGCCGCCCGCCGCGCAGTCCGGCCTCCAGCCCGGCTTCCCCTACCCCCGGCCCGCCCCCGTCACCAACGGCTTCGCGGTCGCCGCCCTGGTGACCGGCCTGGTCGTGGCGGCGCCGGTGGCCCTGGTGTTCGGCATCATCGCGCTGGTCCAGATCAACCGCCGCAAGGAGCGCGGCTTCGGCATGGCGGTGACCGGGCTGGTGCTCGGCGTGGTCGGCACGGTGCTGCTGTCGCTCGTCGTGTCCGGTTCGACCTTCGAGTCCCCCGATGGCGGCCGGTTCGGCCAGTCCACGAAGGCTCCGGCCGGGTCCGTCCCGTGGGCCGCGCTGAAGTCCGGGGACTGCTACAACACCCCCGACAACGGCAGCCGGGCCGACCCCGACGGCGGCGACGAGACGCTCTACTGGGTCCGCCGGGTGCCGTGCTCGGCCCCGCACCACGGCGAGGTGGCCGGCACCGCCCGGATCCCGGCGGGCGACGGCCCGTCCTACCCGGGCGAGGCGACGGTCCGCCTGCGGGCCGCCGAACTGTGCCGCACGGTGCTCGACGACTACGCCCTCGACCAGTGGGCGATCCCGGACGGCATGGACGACGTCTACCTCTACCCGACCCGGGGCAACTGGAGGTCCGGTGACCGCTACGTCACCTGCGCGTTCGAGGACCGCGACGGCGAGCACCTGGGGACGGTCCGCACCGACCGGGGCAGCCTGAACCCCGCCCAGCTGGCCTACCTGGAGGCCGTCCGGGGCTTCAACGACGCCTACGCGGAGCAGCCGAGCAAGGGCTTCGCGGACGCGTCGTCCGAGTACCGGACCTGGGCCCGGCGGATGTCCACCGCCTCCCACGCGGAGGCCGCGGCGCTGAACAAGGCGTCGGCGGCGTGGCCGGCCGAGGTCAAGCCGGCGGTCCGCAAGCTGGCGGCGGCCCAGGAGGCGGCCGCCACCGCCTGGGACGCGGCGGCCTCCGGCGACGACCTGGAGGGCGACGTCCGGCGGGCCCGGGCGCTGGTGACCAAGTCGGTGCCGCTCAGCATCGAGATCCGGCGCGGGCTCGGCCTGTCCACCGGCGAGCAGGTGCCCGACCTCCAGGTCTGAGCTGCCGACGGGTCCGGGCCGCCGGGCGCGGCCGGGTTACCCGCCGTTAACCGCACCCGTACCTCCCGGTAGCGAGCCGCCCGTAGCGTCGTGGGGGCGGATCCCCGGCCCGACCCCCACGCAGGCCGGGGATACGCTCCCCGCCATGAGCGCCTTTCGGGTGATGCGGCAGGACGACAACGGCAACCGCTTCCTGGTCGCGGCCGGGCTCGACCGCGTCGCGGCGGAGCGGCTGGCGGTCGAGTTCGAGGCCCGCGGCCACAAGCAGCTGTACTGGGTCGAGGCCGAGGCCGCCGCTGCGGACGGCGCGGGGCCGGACAGGACCTAAGGTCGGGCCCATGGACAAGGCGAGCGAGAACCCCGTCGAGCCCCGGATCGTCGTCGGCGGCGCCCTCATCCACGGGGGCCGGGTGCTCGCCGCCCGGCGCAGCGCGCCCGCGGCGGTGGCTGGGCGCTGGGAGTTCCCGGGCGGGAAGGCCGAACCCGGCGAGACCGAGGCGCAGGCGCTGGAGCGGGAGCTGCTGGAGGAGCTGGGTGTCCGGGCGCGGGCGCTGGAGCGGCTGCCGGGCGCGTGGAGCGTCCGGCCGGGTCTGGAGCTGCGCTTCTGGGCGGCCGAGCTGCTGGCCGGCGACCCCCGTCCGCTGGAGGACCACGACGAGCTGCGCTGGCTCGGTCCGGCCGAGCTGGACAGCGTCGACTGGATCGAGCACGACCGCGACGTCCTGCCGCACGTCGCCCGGTTGCTCCATGCATAGGGCGGCCTGAGCCGGTGTGCGACGCGCGGGGTACGGGGTAGGTCAATCAGACAAGACGACCCGGCGGCCGGGATAGCCTGGGTTCTGCTGGGTATGTCACTTTTCGGCACTATTCGTCACCATCGGTGAGCCGTCCCAGCCGGCGACGCCGATCCCGACCAGAGCCGGAGGCCCCGTCGGTGTCGAGTACCGGGAACGGCGGCGGAGGAGCACCGCGGACAGGCGCCGCGGGGAGCGCAGCCGCCCGCGCCCGGCTGCGCCGGGGCGCCCGGCCCGCCGCCCCGCAGCCACCGGCCGGCCGCCGTCGGCGGGACGCCGCCGATGCCCCCGAAGCCCCGCGGCCCGACCAGCCGGCGCCGACCCTGGCCGTCCCGGTCTCCGACCCGGGCCCCCAGCCCGGCCTGCGCAGCCGGCCCGCCCGGCCGTTCCCCGGTGGGCCGTCCGACGCCCCGTACGGCCCCGGCGGGCCGGCCGAGGGCAGCCTGCTCGACATGCTGAAGGTCGCCATCGCGATCCTGGACACCGCGGGCCGGGTGGTGCTCTGGAGCCCGGCCGCCGAGGAACTGCTCGGCTGGCCGAACGAGCTGCTGGTCGGCCGCCGGATCGACGAGCTGATCCCCGACCAGGAGCAGGTCGGCCGGATCCGGGCCGCGATCCAGGACACCCTGCGCCACGGCCGCTGGGCCGGCAACGCCGAACTGCGCGACCGGGACGGCGTGCCGATCGCGGTGGACGCCAGGATCTCCCTCCTGGTGGACGGCGACGGCACCCCGTTCCTCCAGGTCAACATGGCCGAGGCGGCCGCCGTCCGGGCCGTCGAGCGCGACCTCGCCGTCCGTGACGCGCTGTTCGAGCAGTCCCCGCTGGGCATCGCGATCATGGACACCGAGCTGCGCTACACCGCCGTCAACCAGACCCTGGCCGAGATGAACGGCGTCGCCCTGGCGGACCACGTCGGCCGGACCACCGGCGAGACCCTGCCCGAGCGGGCCGCCGACGAGGTCACCGCGATCCAGCGCCAGGTGCTGGCCACCGGCGAGCCGGTCATCGACGTCACCCTCGCCTCCCCGGTCACCGCCCGCTCCGGCTACCGCTCGATCTCCTACAGTCGGATGACCGACCGCTCCGGCCGGGTGCTCGGCATCTCCGGCACCGTGATGGACGTGACCGAGCGCTACCGCGCCGTCGCCAAGGTCGAGCACGCCCGGCGCCGGCTCTCGCTGCTCAACGAGTTCGGCTCCCGGGTCGGCGACCTGCTCGACGCCGCCCGGATCGCCCAGGAGCTCGCCAGCTCCGTCGTCCCCCGGCTCACCGACCACTCCGCGGTGATCCTGCTGCAGGCCGTCGCGCACGGTGACGACCTGCCCCGGCACGGCCACGACCGCCGCACCTCGCTGCTCCAGCTCGGCACCGCCTCCGTCCAGGACGGCCCCGAGGTCGAGGTGATGCTCCGCCGCGGCGCCCGGATCACCTTCGCCGAGGACTCCGCCTGCGGCCGGGTGCTGCGCACCGGCGTCCCCGAACTGCTCTCCGGCGCGGACCAGCTCGACGACGTGACGTACCCCGGCGACCCGAAGACGCAGGCCGCCCACGACCTGGGCGTGCACTCCATGCTGGTCGTCCCGCTGCGCGCCCGCGGCATCGTGATCGGTCTGCTGCTGGTCAGCCGGGGCGGCTACCGGGAGGGCTTCGACCGGGACGACCTGGCCTTCACCGTCGAGCTGGCTGACCGGGCCGGCAGCTCGCTGGACAACGCCCGGCTGTACGCCCGCGAGCGCACCGCCGCGCTCACCCTCCAGCGCACCCTGCTCCCGCAGCAGGTCCCGCAGCCCACCGGCGTCGAGGTCGCCTACCGGTACGTGCCCGGCAGCAGCGGCGCCGAGGTCGGCGGCGACTGGTTCGACGTCATCCCGCTGCCCGGCGACCGCACCGCGCTGGTGGTCGGCGACGTGATGGGCCACGGCCTGCGGGCCGCCGCCACCATGGGGCGGCTGCGCACCGCCGTCCGGGTGCTGGCCGCCCTCGACCTGCCGCCGGACGTCCTGCTGCGGCACGTCCACGAGCTGGCCGACGACCTGGCCCAGGGCCCGGACGAGGCGCTGCTCGCCACCTGCGTCTACGCGGTGTTCGACCCGGGGACGGCCAGACTGACCGTCGCCAAGGCCGGGCACATCCCGCCCGTCCTGGTGGTGCCGGGCGAGGAGGGCGGGGAGCCGACCCGGACCGGCGGCCCGCTGCGCGGCGGCGCCGGCCGGATCCTCGACCTGCCCTCCGGCGCCCCGCTCGGCGTCGGCGGCGTCCCGTTCGAATCCGTCGAGCTGAAGATCCCCGAGGGCAGCCTGCTCGCCCTCTGCACCGACGGCCTGGTCGAGTCCCGGGACAAGGACCTCGACGTCGGCCTCGGTCGGCTGGTCACCGTGCTCCAGGAGCCGCACGCCTCCATCCAGGCCGCCTGCGAGGCCGTGCTCGACACCATGGAGCAGGGCCGCGAGCCGGACGACGTCGCGCTGCTGCTGGCCCGGCTCGGCCACGGCCAGGCCGGTACCCCGACGGCCGGCTGGACCCTGCCCGCCGAGCCCACCGCCGTCTCCCGGGCCCGCCGGCTGGTCCGCTCCACGCTCGCCGAGTGGGGCGTCGAGGAGCTCACCGACACCGCGGAGCTGCTGGTCAGCGAGCTGGTCACGAACGCCGTCCGGTACGCCAGCGCCCCCATCGGCGTGCGGCTGACGCTCGGCGAGACGCTGCTGGTCGAGATCTCCGACCCGCTGCCCGAGCCGCCCCGGGAGCGGCACGCGGCCGAGGCCGACGAGGGCGGCCGGGGCCTGGAACTGGTCCGCCGCCTGGCGCTGCACTGGGGTGCCCGGGCCGAGGGCATCGGCAAGGTGGTCTGGTTCGAGCAGGCGCTGCCGGGTAGTGAGCCCGAGGAGTCATAGGGAGCGCAGCGGGTCGGGGGCGCGAGCCCGAGCGGGGGCGAGGAGGGCGGGACCGCATATGCCAGCAGGTGGCCGGGGGGAGCGCGCAGCCCGGAAGGGGGCGCGGACGTGGCATTGTGGTTGCGCGGGCGGTAGGACAAAAACCTTCGCCCGATCTGATGTTGTGATGTTGAGGGCGTGTGAACGTACCCCTCGATGATGAATACTCGGTCTTCTCGACATCCGGACGGTCGCGGGTTGGAGGGGTCGGTCCGTTGAACAGCACCCCGGCGCGGAACGCGCCGAGCAGCAGCGGTCATGCTGTCGTGCCCGGGCAGGCCGGTTCACCGCACCTGCCCGCGCCGGCGGACCCGCCCGGCGCCGGCCCCGTGGGCCTCGGTCACCACCCCGGGGCCGCGGACCAGCCGCGGGGCGCGGGCGGCCCCGGGTCGATCTACGACTACATCCGGGTCGCCACCTTCACCATCGGCCCCGACGGCCGGATCAGCCAGTGGAGCGAGCGCGCCGCCGAGTTCTTCGGCGTCCCCGCCCCCGACGCCGTCGGCGCCGACCCGATCACCACCTTCGTCCCCCGCGAGCTCTGGCAGCGCGGACGCGCCCGGCTGGAACGCGCCCTGGCCGGCGAGGAGTGGGTCGGCACCACCCCCTACCGGGACGCCGTCGGCGGCGAGGGCCTCGCCGAGCTCTACCTGATGCCCGACAGCGCCCTGCCCACCGCCGGCGCCACCTGCCTGGCCGTCGACCTCGGGCGGCTGCGCCGGGTCGAGACCGACCTCGCCGCCTCCGAGGCCGTCTTCGGGCAGACGCCCACCGGCTTCATCCTGTTCGACGACCGGCTGCGCCTCCAGCGGGTCAACGACGCCTTCGCCTCCGGCATGGGCCTGGCCCCCACCGACCTCGAAGGCCTCACCCCGCACGACCTCTTCCCGCCGTCCGAGGCCGACCGCCTCACCGCCGCCCTGCGCAAGGTCCTCGCCACCGGCGAGCCCGTCTTCGACCTGCGTTTCCACGGCGCCGTCCCCACCCGCGAGGGCAACCGGCTCTGGGCCGTCTCGCTGTACCGCCTCAACGGCGCGGCCGGACAGCCGATCGGCGTCGCCGGGCAGGTCTCCGACGTCACCAGCCGGCACG
This sequence comes from Kitasatospora sp. NPDC088264, assembly GCF_040685715.1. Classification (NCBI taxonomy): domain Bacteria; kingdom Bacillati; phylum Actinomycetota; class Actinomycetes; order Kitasatosporales; family Streptomycetaceae; genus Kitasatospora; species Kitasatospora sp. NPDC088264. The sequence continues at coordinate 31,378 of NZ_JBFBIR010000025.1, read as the reverse complement.
TCGCCGAGCGCGAGGCCGACGGCGTCCGCCGCAACCTCGCCCTGCTCAACGAGGCCAGCGCGCACATCGGCTCCACCCTCGACCTGGAGACCACCGCCAAGGAACTGCTCGACGTCGTCGTCCCGCCGTTCTGCGACCTCGCCACCGTCGACCTGTACACCGCGCTGCTCTCCGGCGAGACCGTGCCCAGCGCCGGCCGGCTCGGCGACACCGTGCTCACCGACGGCAGCGGCGAACTGCGCCGGGTCGCCGTCTCCAGCGTCATCGGCGGCGCCTCCTCGGTGCTCGGCTCGGTCACCGGCCTGCCCATCGCCGAGGCCGGCGGCACCCTCTGTTACCCGCGACGCTCCCCGCACGCCCGGGCGCTGCGCACCGGCCGCAGCGTCGTCCCCGAGCCCGGGCCCGACCCGCTGCTGCGCTCCACCCTGATCGTCCCGCTGGTCGCCCGCGACCAGGTGCTCGGCCTCGTCCAGCTCTCCCGCGCGATCGGCAGCGAGCCCTTCGACGCCCGCGACGTCGCCATCGCCGAGGAACTCGTCGCCCGCGCCGCCGTCTGCATCGACAACGCCCGGCTCTACCGCCGCGAGCACGAGCGCGCCCTGATCCTCCAGCGCAGCCTGCTGCCCCCGGGCAACCCGGCCGCCAGCGGCCTGGAGATCGCCTGCCGCTACCTGCCCAGCAACAACAACACCGAGGTCGGCGGAGACTGGTTCGACGTCATCCCGCTGCCCGGCAACCGCACCGCCCTGGTCATCGGCGACGTGATGGGGCGCGGCCTGCGCGCCGCCGTCGCCATGGGCCAGCTGCGCACCGCCGTCCGCACCCTCGCCATGCTCGACCTGGAGCCCGGCGAGGTGCTCACCGCCCTCGACGAGATCGCCCGCGGCCTCGGCGGCGACACCGTGCCGGCCGGCCCGCCCACCCCGTACGGCCGGCTCACCTCCGCCGCCGACGAGGAGGCCCGCGAGGTCTACCTGGCCACCTGCGTCTACGCGGTCTACGACGCCGTCACCCGGCGCTGCTGGATCGCCAACGCCGGCCACCTGCCGCCCGTCCTGCTCAGCCCCGGCGAGCCCGCCCGGATGCTCGACGTCCCGCCCGGCCTGCCGCTCGGCGTCGGCGGCGAGCCCTTCGAGGAGGTCGAGCTGACCCTCCCGGACGGCGCCATCCTCGGCCTCTACACGGACGGCCTGGTGGAGAGCCGCAAGCACCAGCTGGACGAGGGCCTGCGCGGCTTCCGCACCGCGCTGTCGGCCAAGGGCAAGGGCCTCGAAGAGCTCTGCGAGCACGTCCTCGGCGAGCTCAACCCGCACCACGGCGAGGACGACATCGCCCTGCTGATGGCCAAGGTGCACGCCTTCCCCGAGGACGCCGTCGGCAACTGGTTCCTGCCGCCCGAGCCCACCTCCGTCGCCAAGGCCCGCGAGCTGGCCTGCAGCTGGCTGCTGACCCGCGGCCTGGAGGAGCTCGTGGACACCACCGAGCTGCTGGTCAGCGAACTGGTCACCAACGCGCTCAAGCACGGCCGGGGCGAGATCCGGCTGCGGCTGCTGCGCGATCGCGGCCTGGTCTGCGAGGTCTGGGACGACGGCTACGCCCAGCCCCGGCAGCGGCGCGCCCAGGAGACCGACGAGGGCGGGCGCGGCCTGCAACTGGTCAGCCTGCTGGCCGAGCGCTGGGGCAGCCGGCGGACGCCCAAGGGCAAGATCGTCTGGTTCGAGCTGGGCCTCTAGGCCGGTCGCGGTTCGGCCGTCCGGGTGCAGTCGGCGGGCGGTTCGCCGTGTCGGCCCGGGCCCGGGCGCCCGGACGGCGTTCCATGGCCGCCATGCGCGTCCGCCAGCTCACCTCCGCAGCCGTCGCGCTGCTGCTCGCCGCCGGCCTCGGCGGCTGCTCCGACGGCCCGGATCCGGCCCGTACCCCCGACCCCGCGCCGGCCTCGGCCGACCCCACCTCCGGCACCGGGGACGTCCGGGCCGCGGACCGCACCGCCGTCCGGGGCGGCGGCAGGCTGCGCTGGGCCGTGGACGGCGTCCCGGCCACGCTCAACGTCTACCAGGGTGACGCGACCGCCGACTCGGCACTGCTCGCGCACGCCCTCTACCCCTCGCTGTTCCGGCCCGACGGGCACGGCCGGCTCGTCCCCGACCCGGACTACCTGGCCGGCGCCGAGTCCACCCCGCCCGGGCAGCAGCCGCAGGTCGTCACCTACCGGCTCAACCCGCGCGCGGTCTGGAGCGACGGCACCCCGCTCACGGCCGCCGACCTGACCGCCCAGCGGGCCGCCCTCTCCGGCCTCGACCCGACCTACCAGGGCGGACGCCCGGCCGGGTACGACGCCATCGACGCGATCGCCCAGGGCGCCGACCCGCACGAAGTCCGGGTGACCTTCCGGCGCCCGTACGCCGAATGGCGCTCGCTGTTCGGCCCGCTCTACCCGGCGGCCGAGACGGCCACCCCGGCCGCGTTCAACCAGGCGCTGACCGGCGGAGAGCACCTGAGCGCCGGGCCGTACACCGTCTCCGGGTACGACCCCGCGGGCGGGCAGGTCGTCCTCGCCCGCAACCCGCGGTGGTGGGGGGACCAGCCGAAGACCGACCGGATCGAGTTCATCGCCGCGCCGCCGGAGGGCCGGTTGGACGCGCTCGACCAGAACCGGCTGGACATCGCCCCGCTCACCGCGGCGGTGGACCAGGCGGTGCCCGCGCCCGCCCCGGCCGCCTCCGCCACGCCCACCGCCTCCGCCACACCGACCGCCACCCCGGGCGCCTCCGATACGCCGACCGCCGAGGCGGCGCCCCCGCCCGCCGCACCCGAGGCCGCGGCGCTGGCCCTGCGGCGGGCCGAGGGACTGCACGGCGTCATCGTGCACCGGGCCGTCGGCGCCTCGCTCACCCAGCTCACCCTCAACTCCGCCCACGGCCCGCTCGCCGACCCGGCCCTGCGGCTCGCCCTGACCCGCGCCGTCGACCGGCGGCGGATCGCCGACGCCGCGCTCACCCCGCTCGGCCTGCCCGGCGCCCCGCTGGGCAGCCACCTGCTCGCCGGCGACCAGGACGGCTACCGCGACAACAGTGCGGCCGCCGGCCCGGCCGACGCCGCCCGGCTGTTCGACGAGGCGGGCTGGAAGCGGCCCGACACCGGCGGCACCCGCACCAAGGACGACAAGGAGCTCACCCTCACCCTGCTCGTCCCGGCCGGCTCCGCGACCGCCAAGCGGACCGCCGACGCGCTCACCGCCGACCTCGGCGAGTCCGGTGTCGAGGTGAAGGCCGTGACCGCGTCCGCCGACACCTTCGTCCAGGACCAGCTGGCCGCCGGGGAGTACGACCTCGCCCTGTTCTCCTGGCCCGCCGGCACCAGCCCGGCGAGCGAGCAGCGGCCCGTCTACGCCAAGCCCCGGCCCGACGCCGACGGCACCCTCGACCCCGGCAGCAACTACGCCCGCAGCGGAACCGAGGAGATCGACCGGCTCTTCGACCGCGCCACCGCCGAGCTCGACCCGGCCGCCCGGCTCCGCCTGCTCCAGGAGGCGGACGTGCGGATCTGGCAGCTCGGCCACTCGGTGCCGCTCTACCAGCGGCCCGAGCTGGTCGGCGTCCGGGCGGGCGTCGCGGGCGCCGGGGTCTGGGGGTACGGCTGGCCGCGCTTCCAGGACGTGGGGTGGAGCGCTTGAGCCCGTTCCCCGGGCCCGCCGGAGCCGGTCGGGGAGCGAACAGCGGGTGACGAACGGGTGGCCTGCCTGTGATCTTGATCCCGCCCGACCTGCCCGTTTCTGCTCACCTGGGCGCTTCCCCGTACGATAGGAGGAAGCCGGGGCATGTCCGTTGCCACGGCGGGTGGACCGGTAGTAGCAGGCGGAACGGGCGGCGGCGATCCAGCAGGGATCGCTGGTCGGCGTCTCGCGGCCGGGCGCCGTAACCCACGATTCCAGGAGAATCAGCTAGGCATGCCCACGCGCAACGACATCCGCAACGTCGCTATCGTCGCCCACGTCGACCACGGCAAGACCACTCTGGTCGACGCCATGCTGAAGCAGGCCGGCGCCTTCGCCGCCCACCAGCACCTGGACGACCGGATGATGGACTCCAACGACCTGGAGCGCGAGAAGGGCATCACCATTCTCGCGAAGAACACCGCCGTCAAGTACCACCCGAAGGATGGTGGCGCGCCCATCACCATCAACATCATCGACACCCCGGGCCACGCCGACTTCGGTGGCGAGGTCGAGCGCGGTCTGTCGATGGTGGACGCGGTCGTCCTGCTGGTCGACGCCTCCGAGGGCCCGCTGCCGCAGACGCGCTTCGTGCTCCGCAAGGCGCTCACCGCCCGGCTGCCCGTCATCCTCTGCATCAACAAGACGGACCGCCCGGACTCCCGGATCGACGAGGTCATCAACGAGACCTACGACCTGTTCCTGGACCTGGACGCCGACGAGGACCAGATCGAGTTCCCGATCGTCTACGCCTGTGCCCGTGACGGCGTCGCCTCGCTGACCAAGCCGGAGAACGGCACCGTCCCGGCCGACAGCACCAGCCTGGAGCCGTTCTTCTCCACCCTGCTGGAGCACGTCCCGGCCCCGACGTACGAGGCTGACGCGCCGCTCCAGGCCCACGTCACCAACCTCGACGCCGACAACTTCCTCGGCCGCATCGCGCTGCTGCGCGTCGAGCAGGGCGAGCTGCGCAAGGGCCAGACCGTGGCCTGGATCAAGCGCGACGGCACCATCTCCAGCGTCCGCATCTCCGAGCTGCTGATGACCGAGGCGCTCACCCGCAAGCCGGCCGAGGTGGCGGGCCCGGGTGACATCTGCGCCGTCGCCGGCATCTCCGAGATCATGATCGGCGAGACCCTCGCCGACCCGGAGAACCCGATCGCGCTGCCGCTGATCACGGTGGACGAGCCGGCCATCTCGATGACCATCGGCACCAACACCTCGCCGCTGGTCGGCCGTGGCGGCAGCGGCAAGGGCGCGGACGCGAAGTCCAGCGGCAAGGTGGACCGCAAGGTCACCGCCCGCCAGGTGAAGGACCGCCTGGACCGTGAGCTGATCGGTAACGTCTCGCTGCGCGTCCTGGAGACCGAGCGCCCGGACGCCTGGGAGGTGCAGGGCCGCGGTGAGCTGGCGCTGGCCATCCTGATCGAGACCATGCGCCGCGAGGGCTTCGAGCTGACCGTCGGCAAGCCGCAGGTCGTCACCAAGCAGGTCAACGGCAAGACCCACGAGCCGGTCGAGCGCCTCACGGTGGACGTGCCGGAGGAGCACATGGGCGCGGTCACGCAGCTCATGGGCGTCCGCAAGGGCCGGATGGACAACATGTCCAACCACGGCTCGGGCTGGGTCCGGATGGAGTTCGTCGTCCCGTCCCGCGGTCTGATCGGCTTCCGGACCGAGTTCCTCACCAGCACCCGCGGCACCGGCATCGCGCACTCGATCCACGAGGGCCACGAGCCGTGGTTCGGCACCCTGACCACCCGCAACAACGGTTCGCTGGTCGCCGACCGGTCCGGCGTGGTCACCGCCTTCGCGATGACCAACCTCCAGGAGCGCGGCGTGCTCTTCTGCGAGCCGGGCACCGAGGTGTACGAGGGCATGATCGTCGGCGAGAACTCGCGCGCCGACGACATGGACGTCAACATCACCAAGGAGAAGAAGCTCACCAACATGCGTTCCTCGAACGCAGACGTGGCCGAGTCGATCGTCCCGCCGCGCAAGCTCTCGCTGGAGCAGTCGCTGGAGTTCTGCCGCGAGGACGAGTGCATCGAGGTGACCCCGGAGACGGTTCGCATCCGTAAGGTCGTCCTCGACGCGAAGGACCGCGGCCGCACCGCCTCGCGCGCCAAGAAGGCGTGATCCGGACGGCTTGACCGGCCTTTGGCCGGAATGCTTCGCCCCCCTTTCCCATGGAGAGGGGGGCGAACTTTTTCAACTACTCCAAGTTGTCGACGGGCGTATTAACGGAATAGCGCTCATCACTCCCAGGTGTCCGCTGAGCGAACGTGACAGTTCGTCATTCATGACGACTGTCCGTTTGGTGCCTGTCTGGCTATGTCTCTTATGTCCGGTTTTCGAAACTTACCGACTGTTCATGTGACCTAATTGAGATCGTCACTGGTCACTTTCGTGTCCGTGCGTGACGGATAGTGGGTGCAGTCAGGCTCGGGTCAAGGGTGACGCGCAGGGGTGCGCGCCGAAACCACGAGCGCGGACGGCACAGCGGGCCAGGTAACACCCGTCCGCAGTGCCCTCCTCGTTGCAACGTCGAATTCAGGAGGCACACCGATGCGTGGTGGGAGCCAGGCCAAGTGGGTTGTCGCAGCTGTTGCGGTCGCCCTCGCCGCGACTGCTTGTAGCAGTGGCGGTTCCACCGGTGGGAGCAGCTCCGATGGCGCTGCGGTCAACGCCCAGGGCGTGTTCAGCTACCAGAGCGGCGAGCCGCAGCGTCCGCTGCAGCCGGCCAACGCCATGGAGAACCAGGGCGGCCGCATCGTCAAGCAGCTCTTCCAGGGCCTCGTCGACTACGACCCCGCCACTGGCGCCCTGCGTAACCAGGTGGCCGACAAGATCGAGACCACTGACGCCAAGAACTACACCGTCACGCTGAAGTCCGGTTGGACCTTCCACGACGGCACCCCGGTGACGGCCAAGTCCTTCGTGGACTCCTGGAACTGGTCGGCGAACACCAAGAACAACCAGATCAACTCGGACTGGTTCTCCGACATCGTCGGCTACGACGCCGTTCACCCGGAGAAGGGTGACCCGACCGCCGACACCATGTCCGGTCTGAAGGTCGTCGACGACACGCACTTCACCATCGAGCTGAGCAGCCCGGTCTCGTACTTCACGTACAAGCTCGGCTACTCGGCCTTCTACCCGCTGCCGACCGGGTTCTTCTCCGACCCGGCGGGCTACGGCCAGAAGCCGGTCGGCAACGGCCCGTACAAGTTCGTGTCGTGGGAGCACAACAAGGCCATCACCCTGGCCGCCTTCGACAAGTACGCGGGCACGAACAAGGCCAAGAACGGCGGCATCGTCTTCCGGAACTACACCGCCGGTGAGGCCGCGTACAAGGACCTGATGTCGGACACCCTCGACGTCCTGGACCAGGTCGACTCGACCGACCTGCCCAAGTACAAGGACGACCTGGGCAAGCGCGCGGTCGACCAGCCGCAGGGCGCCATCCAGAACATCTCCTTCGCGCTGTACAACGCCGACTGGAACGCGCCGGAGAAGGCCAAGGTCCGCCAGGGCCTGTCGATGGCCATCGACCGCGACACCATCACCAAGACCGTGCTGAACGGCACGCGTCAGCCCGCCGACGGCTTCGTGGCGCCCGGCGTCATGGGCTACAAGGCCGGCGCCTGCGGCGACGCCTGCAAGTACGACCCGGCCAAGGCCAAGCAGCTGATCGCCGAGGGCAACGGCGTGCCCGGCAACAAGATCACCATCCTCTACAACTCCGATGGTGGTCACAAGGAGTGGGTCGACGCGGTCTGCAACTCGATCCGCCAGGCCACCGGCGTCGAGTGCCTCGGTGACCCGAAGCCGGACTTCAAGACCTCGCGCGACATCGTGACCAAGCGTCAGGTGTCGAGCATGATGCGTACCGGCTGGGTGCAGGACTACCCGCTGAACGCCAACTTCCTGCGCGACGTCTACGGCACCGGTGCGGCGGCGAACGACGCCGGCTACTCCAGCCCGGAGTTCGACAAGCTCTCGAAGGAGGCCGACGCGGCCACCACGGTGGAGAAGACCACCGAGCTCTACCAGCAGGCCGAGGCCGTCCTGGCCAAGGACATGCCGGCCATCCCGCTCTGGTACTACAAGACCAGCTCCGGCTGGTCCAACAACGTCCAGAACGTGAAGTTCGACTCCTTCGGCAACCCGGTCTACACCGACGTCGAGGTCAAGAAGAAGTAATCGGTCGGCACCGCCTGACCCGGTGACAACGGCCGGTGCCCGTCCCATCCCCACAAGGGCGAGGACTGGCACCGGCCGTTGGCACGCCGACTTATCTCTGGCCGGGATGACGGGCCCGGCAGAGTCATACATGGAGGCACGATGGGGCGCTTTGTCGCAAGGCGACTGCTCCAGATGATCCCGGTCTTCCTCGGAACGACCGCGCTCATCTTTTTCATGGTGCACGCGCTGCCGGGTGACCCGGTGGCCGCGATGTGGGGCGACAAGGCGCCGGACCCGGCCCAGCTCGCCGCTCTGAGGCACCAGATGGGCTTCGACAAGCCGCTGGTCCAGCAGTACCTCGACTACATGGGGAAGCTGCTCACCGGTGACTTCGGAACCACCCTGGACCAGCGGCCGGTGCTCGACGTGATCACCGATGCGCTGCCGGTCACCACCCGGCTGGCGCTGTTCGCGTTCGCCATCGAGATCGTGCTCGGCGTCACCATCGGCCTCTTCGCCGGTCTGCGCCGCGGCAAGGCGTTCGACAAGAGCACCCTGGTCCTGACCCTGCTGCTGATCTCGATCCCGGTTCCGGTGCTGGGCTTCATCTTCCAGACGGTCTTCGGGCAGAACCTGAAGTGGGTCACGCCGACCGTCCAGGACAGCAACGACATCACCCAGCTGGTGTTGCCGGCGTTCGTGCTCGGCTCGCTGTCGCTGGCGTACGTGGCGCGTCTCACCCGTACCTCCATAGCCGAGAACATCAAGGCCGACTACGTCCGCACCGCGGTGGCCAAGGGCCTGCCCCGGCGCAAGGTGATCGGCACCCACCTGCTCCGCAACTCGATGATCCCGGTGGTCACCTTCCTCGGCACCGACCTGGGCGCCCTGATGGGTGGCGCGATCGTGACCGAGGGCATCTTCAACGTCAAGGGCATCGGCAACGCGCTCTACGCGGCGATCAACCACAAGGAGGGCCCGACGGTCGCCGGCTTCGTGGCCTTCCTGGTGCTCGTATACCTGGCCGCCGGCCTGATCGTCGACCTGCTTTACGCGGTCCTGGACCCGAGGATCCGTTATGCCTGACCTGACCGAGAAGAAGACGGCCGAGGAGATCCCGGCCCAGCGTGGCGCCGACACCCCGGCGGCCAAGCCCGAGAAGGCCCGCAGCCTCGGCTCCGACGCCTGGCACGACCTGCGCCGCAAGCCGATCTTCGTGATCTCCGCGCTGCTGATCCTGCTGCTGATCGTCATCGCGATCGCCCCCGGGCTGTTCACCTCGGCGGACCCGCGCGCCGGCGACCTGCGCGCGCACTACCTGACGAAGCCGAACTACAGCCACTTCTTCCAGGCGGACTGGTTCGGCTACGACCTCCAGGGCCGCAGTATCTACGCCCGGGTGATCTACGGCGCCCGCGCCTCGGTCGTCGTCGGCATCTGCGTCACGGCGGGTGTGACCATCCTCGGTGGCATCACCGGCATGCTGGCCGGCTACTTCGGTGGCTGGGTCGACACGATCATCTCCCGGGTCACCGACATCTTCTTCGGCATCCCGCTGCTGCTCGGCGCCCTGGTCATCCTCAACGCCTTCACCTCGCGCACCATCTGGAGCGTGGTCTTCGCGCTGGTCTCCCTGGGCTGGACCCAGATGACCCGTGTCATGCGCGGTTCGGTCATCACGGTCAAGCAGGCCGACTTCGTGACGGCCGCCAAGGCGCTCGGCGCAGGCACCAGCCGGATCCTGTGGAAGCACATCCTGCCGAACGCGGTCGCCCCGGTGATCGTCGTCGCCACCATCGCGCTCGGCGGCTACATCGCCACCGAGGCGACGCTGAGCTTCCTCGGCATCGGTCTGCAGGACCCGACCATCTCCTGGGGCATCGACATCAACACCGCCCAGAAGGTGATCCGGACCGCCCCGTTCGCCCTGTTCTTCCCCGCCGGAATGCTGAGCCTCACGGTTCTGGCCTTCATCATGCTCGGCGACGCGGTGCGCGACGCCCTCGACCCGAAGCTCCGCTGAGAGAAGAGGTGACGACCCGATGACCACCGTGATCGAGAACAACAACCAGAAGAGCGGCCGACTCGAAGTTGGCACCCCGCTGCTGGAGGTCAAGAACCTCCACGTGGAGTTCCACACCCGGGACGGCATCGCGAAGGCCGTGAACGGCGTCAACTACTCCGTCGCGGCCGGCGAGACGCTCGCCGTGCTCGGAGAGTCCGGCTCCGGCAAGTCCGTGACCGCCCAGACCATCATGGGCATCCTGGACATGCCGCCCGGCAAGGTGACGCAGGGCGAGATCCTGTACCGCGGCCAGGACATGCTCAAGATGGGCAACGAGGAGCGGCGCAGGATCCGCGGCCAGAAGATCGCGATGATCTTCCAGGACGCGCTGTCCTCGCTCAACCCCGTGCTCAGCGTGGGCTACCAGCTCGGCGAGATGTTCCGGGTGCACCAGGGCGCCTCCAAGAAGGACGCCAAGGAGAAGGCCATCGAGCTGATGGACCGGGTGCGCATCCCGGCCGCCAGGCAGCGCGTCGGCGACTACCCGCACCAGTTCTCCGGCGGCATGCGCCAGCGCATCATGATCGCCATGGCGCTCTCGATGCAGCCCGACCTGATCATCGCGGACGAGCCCACCACCGCCCTGGACGTCACCGTCCAGGCCCAGGTGATGGACCTGCTCGCGGAGCTCCAGGCCGAGTACAACATGGGCCTGATCCTGATCACCCACGACCTCGGCGTGGTCGCCGACGTCGCGGACAAGATCGCCGTGATGTACGCCGGCCGGATCGTCGAGACCGCCCCGGTGCACGACCTGTACGCCAACCCGGCGCACCCGTACACCAAGGGCCTGCTCCGCTCGATCCCGCGCCTGGACCAGAAGGGTCAGGAGCTCTACGCGATCCAGGGCCTGCCCCCGAACCTGCTGAAGGTCCCGGCCGGCTGCGCGTTCAACCCCCGCTGTGACGTCGCCACCGACCTGTGCCGCACGGAGATCCCGGCGCTGCACCAGGTGACCGACAAGGACGGCAAGGAGCTCACCGGCCGCCGCAGCGCGTGCCACCTCTGGAAGGAGACCCTCCATGGCTGAGCCCATCCTGGAGGTCAAGGACCTGGTCAAGCACTACCCGCTGAGCCAGGGCATCCTCTTCAAGAAGCAGGTCGGCGCGGTCAAGGCGGTCGACGGCATCTCCTTCGAGCTGGCGAAGGGCGAGACGCTCGGCATCGTCGGCGAGTCCGGCTGTGGCAAGTCCACGCTGGCCAAGGTGCTGATGAACCTGGAGCGGGCGACCTCCGGCCAGGTGCTGTTCAAGGGCGAGGACATCTCCAAGCTGTCCGGCCAGGCCCTCAAGGCCGTCCGCCGGAACATCCAGATGGTGTTCCAGGACCCGTACACCTCGCTGAACCCGCGCATGACGGTCGGCGACATCATCGGGGAGCCCTTCGAGATCCACCCCGAGGTGGCGCCCAAGGGCGACCGCCGCAAGGCCGTCCAGGACCTGCTGGACGTCGTGGGTCTGAACCCGGAGTACATCAACCGGTACCCGCACCAGTTCTCCGGCGGCCAGCGCCAGCGCATCGGCATCGCCCGCGGCCTCGCGCTCAAGCCCGAGATCATCATCTGCGACGAGCCGGTCTCCGCCCTGGACGTGTCCGTCCAGGCGCAGGTGATCAACCTGCTGGAGAAGCTGCAGGGCGACTTCGGCCTGTCGTACATGTTCATCGCGCACGACCTCTCCATCGTCCGGCACATCTCCGACCGCGTCGGCGTGATGTACCTCGGCAAGATGGTCGAGATCGGCACCGACGAGCAGATCTACGACAACGCCACCCACCCGTACACCCAGGCGCTGCTCTCCGCGGTGCCGGTGCCGGACCCGACGGCGCGCGAGAACCGCGATCGGATCATCCTGACCGGTGACATCCCCTCGCCGGCCAACCCGCCGTCCGGCTGCCGCTTCCGCACCCGCTGCTGGAAGGCGGAGGACCGTTGCGCCGAGGAGATCCCGCTGCTCGCGGTGCCCTCGGTGCTGAAGGGCCCGGCCGCGCACGAGTCGGCCTGTCACTTCGCCGAGGTCCGGGAGCCGGCCGCCGCCTGACTCCCCGTGGCATCCCCGGAAGGGCCCGTGGCTTCGCGCCGCGGGCCCTTCCGTCGTTCCGTCAACTCACGGGGCGTCCGGTGCACCCGTCCGGGTGCACCTGACTCGCGCCGTCGTCCGGGCGCGCTTCTCATGGGGTGTGATGCGACACACACCACGAGGAGGGACTTCCATGCCCGTAGCCGCCCGTGCTCGCTGGGTCCTCGCCGCTGCGACATCCGTGGCCCTGGTGGCCACCGGGTGCAGCAGCGGCGGCGGCGGAAGCAGCAACAGCTCGTCGGACAGCAGCAAGAGCTTCAGCTACCAGAGCAGTGAGCCGCAGAACCCGCTGCAGCCGGCCAACGCGAACGAGGTCGGCGGTGGTCGCATCATCCAGAACCTCTTCAAGGGGCTGGTCGACTACGACCCCGCCACCGCCAAGATCCGGATGCAGGTCGCCGACAAGATCGACACCAGCGACTCCCAGACCTTCGACGTCACGCTGAAGGACGGCTGGAAGTTCCACGACGGCACGCCGGTGCACGCCAAGAACTTCGTGGACTCCTGGAACTGGAGCGCGACCACCAGCAACAACCAGATCAACAGCTCCTGGTTCTCCGACATCGAGGGCTACCAGGACGTCCACCCCGGCAGCGGCCAGCCGACCGCGACCAAGATGTCCGGCCTGACCGTGGTCGACGACCTGCACTTCACCGTCAAGCTCAGCAACAAGGTCTCGTACTTCGAGTACAAGCTCGGCTACATCGCCTTCTCCCCGCTGCCGGACGCCTTCTTCAACGACCCGACCGGGTACGGGCAGAAGCCGGTGGGCAACGGCCCCTACCAGTTCGTCAGCTGGAACCACAACACCGAGGTCGTCACCAAGGCCTTCCCGGACTACCAGGGCGTCGACAAGCCGAAGAACGGCGGCATCGTCTTCAAGATGTACACCACGTCCGAGGCCGCCTACGCCGACCTCCAGTCCAGCAACCTGGACGTGATGGACCAGGTGCCGCCGTCCGCGCTGGCGACGTACAAGAGCGACCTCGGAGACCGGGCGATCGACGCCCCGCAGGGCGCCATCCAGAACATCGGCTTCACCCTCTACCAGGCCGACTGGGCCGCGCCCGACAAGGCCAAGGTGCGCCAGGGCCTGTCCATGGCGATCGACCGCGACACCATCACCAAGACGGTGCTGCAGAACTCCCGCAAGTCGGCCACCGCCTGGGTGGCCGAGGGCGTCGAGGGCTACAAGGACGGCGCCTGCGGCGACTTCTGCAAGTTCGACCCCGCCAAGGCCAAGCAGCTGATCAGCGACGGCGGCGGCGTCCCCGGCAACAAGCTGCTGATCACCTACAACTCCGACGGCGGCCACAAGGAGTGGGTCGACGCGGTCTGCAACTCGATCCGGCAGAGCACCGGCGTCGAGTGCCTCGGCGACCCGAAGCCCGACTTCAAGACCGCGCGCGCCGCGATCACCGGGCACCAGGTCAACGGCGCCTTCCGCACCGGCTGGGTGCAGGACTACCCGCTGAACGCCAACTTCCTGTCCGACGTGTACCGCACCGGCGCCGCGTCCAACGACTTCGGCTACAGCAACCCGCAGTTCGACCAGGCGGCCACCAAGGCCGACGAGGCCGCCAGCGTCGCCGACACGGTGACCGGCTACCAGCAGGCCGAGGCGGTGCTGCCGAGCGGGATGCCGGCTATCCCGCTCTGGTACTACCGCACCAACTCGGGTTACTCGACCAAGGTGCAGAACGTGAAGTTCGACTCCTTCGGAAACCCGGCCTGGACCCAGGTCGAGGTCAAGGGCTGATCCCCCGACCCCTCGCGCCGGCCCCGCCCTTCCCGCACGGAGGGCGGGGCCCGGCCCTCCCGGCCGACCGTCCCCGGCCGGCCGTGCACCCAGGGCACGTCTAGGAAGGAGGCTCGGATGGGCAGTTACGTGCTGCGGCGGGTGCTGCAGATGATCCCGGTGTTCTTTGGCACCACGCTGCTGATCTTCCTGATGGTCTACACGCTGCCGGGCGACCCGGTGTCGGCGCTGTTCGGCGAGAAGGCCGCCGACCCGGCCATCGTGGCCAGCATCAAGCACAAGTACTTCCTGGACCAGCCGGTCTGGAAGCAGTACCTGCACTACATGGGGAACCTCTTCCAGGGGGACTTCGGGACGAGCTTCACCGGCCGCCCCGTCTCCGAGATCATGGCGACCGCCTTCCCGGTCACCATCCGGCTCGCGTTGATGGCCTTCGTCTTCGAAGTGGTCCTCGGCCTCGCCCTGGGTATGGCCTCCGGCCTCCGGCGCGGCAGCGTCCAGGACACCCTGGTGCTGATCCTCACCCTGGTGGTGATCTCGATCCCGGTCTTCGTGCTGGCCTACATCGCGCAGACGATCTTCGCCACCAACCTCGGCTGGGTCACCCCGACGGTGCAGGACTCCACCGACCTCTCCCAGCTGATCCTGCCCGCGATCGTGCTGGGCTCGCTCTCGCTCGCGTACGTCGCCCGGCTCACCCGGACGTCCATCGGCGAGAACCTGCGGGCCGACTACATCCGCACGGCGGTCGCCAAGGGGCTGCCCCGGCGGACCGTCATCTCCCGCCACCTGCTGCGCAACTCGCTGATCCCGGTGGTCACCTTCCTCGGCACCGACCTCGGCGCCCTGATGGGCGGGGCGATCGTCACCGAGGGCATCTTCAACGTGCAGGGCGTCGGCAACGTCCTGTACCGGGCGATCAACCAGAAGGAAGGCCCCACCGTGGTCGGCATCGTGACCGTCCTGGTGATCGTCTACCTCGTCGCCAGCCTGCTCGTCGACCTGCTCTACGCGGTCCTGGACCCGAGGATCCGCTATGCCTGACGTCCACGACGAGAACTCGTACGAGCCGCGCCCCAAGCCCGGGGTCTCGCACCTCGACTACGCCGGGGAGCAGGGCATGGCGGTCGAGCAGGAGACCCTGGTCGAGCCCGACCCGGCCAAGCGGGAGGAGGCCCGCAGCCTCTGGGGCGACGCCTGGCGGGACCTGCGCCGGCGGCCGATCTTCCTGATCTCCGCCGTGCTGATCCTGCTGCTGGTCGTCATGGCGGTCTTCCCCTGGGCGTTCACCGACGCCGACCCGCGCAAGGCCGACCTGATCCACGACTACCTCAGGCGGCCGGACTGGACGGACTTCTTCGGTGCCGGCTGGTTCGGCTACGACGGGCAGGGCCGGTCGATCTACGCCCGGGTGGTGTACGGCGCCCGCGCCTCGATCACCGTCGGCATCTGCGTGACCCTGTCGGTCACCGTGCTCGGCGGACTGGCCGGCATGGTCGCCGGCTACTTCGGCGGCGCCGTCGACGCGGTGATCTCCCGGATCACCGACATCTTCTTCGGCCTCCCACTGCTGCTCGGCGCCCTGGTGCTGCTGAACGCCTTCACCACCCGAACGGTGTGGAGCGTGGTCATCGCGCTGGCCTTCCTCGGCTGGACCCAGATCGCCCGCGTCATGCGCGGCGCCGTGCTGACCGTCAAACAGTCCGACTACGTGGTGGCCGGCCGGGCGCTCGGCGCCGGGACGGGGCGGCTGATGTTCCGGCACATCCTGCCGAACGCGATCGCCCCCGTGATCGTCGTCGCCACCATCGCGCTCGGCGGCTACATCGCCACCGAGGCGACGCTGAGCTTCCTCGGCATCGGTCTGCAGGACCCGACCATCTCCTGGGGCATCGACATCTCCTCCGCCCAGAAGGTGATCCGGACGGCGCCGTACGTGCTGTTCTTCCCGGCCGTGGCGCTCTCCGTCACCGTGCTGGCCTTCATCATGCTGGGCGACGCGGTGCGCGACGCCCTCGACCCGAAGCTTCGCTGAGCGAGGGGAGCGCAACGTGAGTACAGCTGTGGACGCCAGCAGGTCCGAGCGGACCGCGTCGTACGAGGGGCCACTGCTCGACGTCCGTGACCTGCACGTCGAGTTCGTCACCCGGGACGGCGTGGCCAAGGCGGTCAACGGGGTCGACTACAGCGTCCGGGCGGGGGAGACGCTCGCGGTGCTCGGCGAGTCCGGTTCGGGCAAGTCGGTGACCGCGCAGGCGATCATGGGCATCCTGGACATGCCGCCGGCCCGGATCCCGCGCGGGGAGATCCGCTTCCGCGGTCGGGACATGCTGAAGATGGGCAACGAGGAGCGGCGCAGGATCCGCGGCCAGAAGATCGCGATGATCTTCCAGGACGCGCTGTCCTCGCTCAACCCGGTGCTGACGGTGGGCTTCCAGCTCGGCGAGATGTTCCGCGCCCACCGGGGGGCGTCCCGCAAGGAGGCCAAGGACAGGGCCGTCGAACTGATGGACCGGGTGCGGATCCCGGCGGCCAAGCAGCGGGTGAACGACTACCCGCACCAGTTCTCCGGCGGCATGCGCCAGCGCATCATGATCGCCATGGCGCTGGCCCTGGAACCGGACCTGATCATCGCGGACGAGCCCACCACCGCGCTGGACGTCACCGTCCAGGCGCAGGTGATGGACCTGCTCGCGGAGCTCCAGGCGGAGTACAACATGGGCCTGATCCTGATCACCCACGACCTCGGCGTGGTCGCCGACGTCGCCGACAAGATCGCCGTGATGTACGCCGGCCGGATCGTCGAGACCGCCCCGGTGCACGAGCTGTACGCGCGCCCCGCGCACCCGTACACCCGTGGCCTGCTGGACTCCATCCCGCGGCTGGACCAGAAGGGCCAGGAGCTCTACGCCATCAAGGGCCTGCCGCCCAACCTGCTGCGGATCCCCCAGGGCTGCGCCTTCAACCCGCGCTGCCCGCGGGCGCAGGACCGCTGCCGGGCCGAGGTGCCGGAGCTGTACCCGGTCGCCGAGGACGACGGCGCCCCGCTGGCCGGGCGGGGCAGCGCCTGCTTCTTCTGGAAGGAGACCCTCCATGGCCGCTAACGGGTCCACCGCACTGGGTGCCGCGGTGCCGGAGGAGGCCGCCTTCGCCCAGGAAGTGCCGCGCGGCGAGCCGATCCTCGAAGTCCGGGACCTGGTCAAGCACTTCCCGCTGACCAAGGGCGTGCTGTTCAGGAAGCAGGTCGGCGCCGTGAAGGCCGTCGACGGGATCTCCTTCGACCTGAGGCAGGGCGAGACGCTGGGCGTCGTCGGCGAGTCCGGCTGCGGGAAGTCCACGCTGGCCAAGGTGCTGATGAACCTGGAGCCGGCCACCGGGGGATCGGTCCGCTACAAGGGCGAGGAGATCTCCCGGCTGTCCGGGTCGGCGCTGAAGGCCGTCCGCCGCAACATCCAGATGGTGTTCCAGGACCCGTACACCTCGCTGAACCCGCGCATGACGGTCGGCGACATCATCGGGGAGCCCTTCGAGATCCACCCCGAGGTGGCGCCCAAGGGGGACCGCCGCAAGGCCGTCCAGGACCTGCTGGACGTGGTCGGGCTCAACCCCGAGTACATCAACCGCTATCCGCACCAGTTCTCCGGCGGGCAGCGTCAGCGCATCGGCATCGCAAGGGGGTTGGCGCTCAGGCCGGAGATCATCATCTGTGACGAGCCGGTCTCCGCGCTGGACGTGTCGGTGCAGGCGCAGGTGATCAACCTGCTGGACAAGCTGCAGGGGGAGTTCAACCTCTCGTACATGTTCATCGCGCACGACCTCTCCATCGTCCGGCACATCTCGGACCGGGTCGGCGTGATGTACCTCGGCAAGATGGTCGAGATCGGCAGCGATGCCGAGATCTACGACCACGCCACCCACCCGTACACCCAGGCGCTGCTCTCCGCCGTCCCCGTGCCGGACCCGACGGCCAGGGAGTCGCGGGACCGGATCGTGCTCACCGGGGACGTGCCCTCGCCGGCCAACCCGCCGTCCGGCTGCCGCTTCCGCACCCGCTGCTGGAAGGCGCAGGACCGCTGCGCGGCCGAGATCCCGCTGCTCGCCTCGCCGTCCTGGCTGGGCGGGGCGGCCCGGCACGACTCGGCGTGTCACTTCGCGGCGGAGCGCGAAATCGGGCAGAGCGCGGCGGAGCGCGAGATCGGGCAGAGCGCGGCGGAGCGCGAGATGGGGCAGAGCGCGGCGGAGCGCGAGGTCGGGCAGGGCGGTACCGAGCCCGGTTAGCGGCTCGCGAGACCCAGGGCGCGCCCCCGCACCGGGGGTGCGCCCTTTCTTGTGATGGAAAAGAGACGTGCCGCGCGATTCCGCAAGTGGGGTCGGGTCGTTGATAGTTGCTCTGCGCGTACAGGTGCTCGCCGCTGCGCTGGGGGAGGGCTGCTCGGATGGACATGGTGGAGGTGATCGGCGGCGGTCGGGAGAACCTGGTGCCCGGGACCCCGCTGCTGGAGGTCGACGACCTGCACGTCGAGTTCCGTACCCGGGACGGCGTGGCCAGGGCCGTCAACGGGGTGAGCTACTCGGTGTCGGCCGGGGAGACGCTGGCGGTGCTGGGTGAGTCCGGTTCGGGCAAGTCGGTGACCGCGCAGGCGATCATGGGCATCCTGGACACGCCGCCCGGGCGGATCACCGGCGGGCGGATCCTCTACCGCGGCGAGGACCTGCTGACCATGGGCTCCAGGGCCCGGCGGTTCGTCCGGGGCCAGAAGATCGCGATGATCTTCCAGGACGCGCTGTCCTCGCTCAACCCGGTGCTCAGCGTGGGGTACCAGCTCGGCGAGATGTTCCAGGTGCACCGCGGCGCCAGCCGCAAGGAGGCCAGGGAGAGGGCCATCGAGCTGATGGACCGGGTGCGGATCCCGGCGGCCAGGCAGCGCGTCGGCGACTACCCGCACCAGTTCTCCGGCGGCATGCGCCAGCGCATCATGATCGCCATGGCGCTCTCCATGGAGCCGGACCTGATCATCGCGGACGAGCCCACCACCGCGCTGGACGTCACCGTGCAGGCCCAGGTGATGGACCTGCTGGCCGAGTTGCAGCACGAGTTCCACATGGGGCTGATCCTGATCACCCACGACCTCGGCGTGGTCGCCGACGTCGCGGACACGATCGCGGTGATGTACGCGGGCCGGATCGTCGAGACGGCCCCGGTGCGCGACCTGTACGCGCGCCCCGCCCACCCGTACACCCGGGGACTGCTCGACTCGATCCCGCGGCTGGACCAGAAGGGGCAGAACCTCCACGCCATCAAGGGCCTGCCGCCCAGCCTCCTGGAGATCCCGCAGGGCTGCGCGTTCAACCCGCGCTGCGACCGGGTGCAGGACCGCTGCCTGAGCGAACTCCCGCCGCTGGTGCCGATGGTGGACGCCGAGGGCGCCGAGCTGCCGGGCCGTCGCAGCGCCTGCCACTTCTGGCGGGAGACCCTGCACGGCTGAGGGCGCCGGGGCGCCGCCGGCGCCTACCGCTCGAAGCCGACGTTCTCCCAGACGATGTCGGACAGCCCCTGGGCGCCGATGTTGGCGAGGTTGGCGCGGGCGCCGTACAGCTGCGGGCGCTGGTAGAGCGGCAGCACGCCGGCCACCTTCCACAGCTCGCCGTCGGCCTGGTTGATCGCCTCGGAGGCGGTGGCCGCGTCGGGTGCGGCGGCGGCCCGGTCGAGGGCGGCGTCCACCGCCGGGCTGCCCGTGCCGACGTGGTTGGTGCCGCCGTTCTGGACGAAGTCGGCGCGGTTGCCGCTGGCCGGGAAGGGCGTTCCGAGCAGCGAGTACGCGGTGATGTCGAAGTCGCCGCGGTTGACGTACTTGTCGAAGAACTCGTTGGCGGCGGAGGTGACCGTGGTGACCTTGACGCCGACGTCCTTGAGCGTCCTGGTGGCGCTGTCGGCCTCGCTCTGCGCCTGGGTGACGCCGGCCGGGATGACCATCCGCAGGTTCAGCTCGCGGCCGTTGCGCTTGCGGACGTCGCCGTCGAGCCGCCAGCCGGCCGCGTCCAGCTTGCGGGCGGCCTCGGCGGGGTCGTAGCGGCTGAGGCCGAGGGAGTTGTCCCGGTAGGCGTTCTGGTTGGCGACCAGCAGGTGGTTGTTGAGCGGGGCGGCTGGCCAGTCCAGGCCGTTCAGGTCGGAGCGGATGACGGCGTCCCGGTTGATGGCCTGGAAGACGGCCTGGCGGACGGTCGCGTCGCTGAGCGCCGGGGTGCGGGCGTTGAGGGTGAGCTGGCGGAAGTCGGGCCCGCCGGCCCGGCGGACGGCGGCGCCCTTGGTGCTCTTGATGGTCTGGTAGCCGGCGACGTCCGGGCCGTTGTTGAAGAGGTCGATCTCGCCCTTGGCGAAGGCGGGGGCCATGGCGTTGGGCAGCATGGCGTGGAAGACGATCCGGTCCAGCAGCGGCTTGTCGCCCCACCAGGCGGGGTCGGCGACCAGCGTGATGGTCTGGGCGGCGCGGTCCAGCCGTTCGACCTTGAACGGGCCGGCGGTGACCGGGATCGCGTCCAGGTAGGCGGAGTTGAACAGCTCCGGGGTGGCTAGCCGGCTCGCGGGCAGCAGCGGGGCGTTGGCGGCGCCGTTGAACATCGACTGCCACTCGGAGAACGGCCGGTCGAAGGTCATCACCGCCTGGAAGTCGTCCTTGCCCCGCTCGACCGAGGAGACCTGTTCGAAGCCGGTGTTGCTGGCGGGCCGGTAGGCCGGGTCCTTCCCGTTCAGCGCCCGCCAGTTGGCTTCGAGGTCGCGCCAGGTGATCGGGGTGCCGTCGGACCAGTGGGCCTTCGGGTTGAGCGTCCAGACGACGACCTGCCGGCCGTCCCGCAGCTCCGCGTGGGCGTCTTGCAGGTAGGCCGGGTTGGCGGTCTGGGTGCCGGCCGCGTCGGAGCGGAAGAAGGTCGGCAGCAGCGGCTTGCTGACGCTGATCGTCGAGGACTCGCTGCCGTCGGTCTGGATCGGCGACCACTGGCGGGAGAACTGGGCGATCGCCAGGTGCAGGGTGCCGCCCTGGCGCAGCTGGGAGCGCTCGCGCGGGTTGACGTCGATCGAGGTGAGCTTGGGGGCCCCGGTGGCGGACGGCCCGTCCGCGGCGGCGCCACCCTGGCCGGAGGCGCACGAACAGAGCGTCAGTGAGAGCGACAGGGCGGTGAGACCGGCGAGCAGAGCCGTCCGGTGCTGGAGGCGGCGGCTCATCGGCGTGCTCCCCGAGGTGGCTGTGGCGGAAGGTGTGGCGTCACATCTTGCTGACCGGGAGGGGGAGTTGTCGAGGGGCGGGCCGGATGCCGGCCCGCCCCCCGATCGGTGCGGTCGCTGCTCAGGCGACGGTGAACTTGAAGGTGCGGTCCTTCTCGCCGGTCTTGTCGAGCAGCGAGGTGACGGCGTCCGCGACGTCCTGCGGGGTGATCGCGGCGTTCTGGCCGTTCTTCTTGACCTTCACCTTGTCGAACACGCTGCCCAGCTGGCCGTTCAGCGCGTCGAGGTCCCACTTGGGCACGATCTTGCCGGAGGCGTCCGGGACGAGCGTGAGCGTCTTGGCGGCGACCTGCTTGCCGAAGATCCACTTCTTGGCGCCGGCCAGGACGTACACGTTGCCGTTGAGCGCGGACTTGCCGAGGCTGTCCGCGGCGGCTTGCAGGGCCTGCGGGGAGACCTTGGGCTGGGCGGCCGTCACGGCGAGCGCGATCGGCTGCTCGGGCTTGCCGGCGGCGCGGTCGCGGTAGGCCTGCTCGACCACGTCGAGGGCGCTCGCCGAGTCGACGGCCTGGCCGGCCCGGCCGGGCACCACGACCGGGTCGCCGTTGTCGGCGAACTTGACGTAGCCCTCCTGAAGGCCCTGGCCCGAGCCGGAGGCCAGGGTGTCCAGGGCGGCCTTGAGCTTGGCCCGGTCCACCTTGACGTCCGGTGCGACCGCCTTGGTGCCGCCCTTCAGCGACTTGATGACGTCGACCGGGCTGTAGCTGTGCTGGGCGAGGCCGTCCACGGTGCCCGTGGTGTCGAAGCTCAGCCCGGCGACGGTCGGGTCGAGGTTCAGCGCCTGGTCGCCGACCTTCAGCTTGAGCGGCTGCTGGCCGGTCTTGCCGACGGTCTCGTCGAGCTGGTGGATCGCCTGGTCGCGGCTGTTGCCGCCGATGTCGGTGCCGAGCACCACGGTGCCCTTGGGGATGTCGGACTGGTTGAGCATCAGGCCGGTGCCGTACGCGGCGGCGCCGAGGAACAGCACGAAGCCGAAGCCGTACACGCCCAGCTTGACCAGCTTCTTGCCGGCGCTGGCCTTCGGCTTGGCCTTGCCCTTGGTCTTGGCGGGCGCGGGCGCGGGCGCGGGCGCGGGCGCGGACTCGGTCCTGGCCGGCTGCGGTGCGGGCCGGGGGCCCGGGGCGGGGGTCGGCAGCGGGGTGAACTCGGTGGCCTCCGGGTCCGGTCCGGGCTGCTGCGGGTGCCCGGGGGCGGTACCGGGGGCGCCGGGGAAGAGCCCGCCGGGGGCCGGGTGGGCGAAGGCGTCCTGGCCCGGTGCGGCGGGGCGCTGGGCGGCGAACGGGTCGGCACCGGCCGGGGCCGAGGCGAACAGGCCGGGCTGCGGGCGGGCTTCGCCGCCGTGCGCGGCGCCGTTCTGCGGCAGGCCCGGTATGGCGGCGGGCGGCGGGGTGCCCTCGCGGATCGGCTCGAAGCCGTCGACCGAGGTGTCCTCCGGGTCCGTCGCGCCGGCCGCCGGGCCCTGCGGGCGGGCGCCCGGGCGCGGGCCCTGCTGCGGCCGTCCGTCGGACTGCCGGCCGTTGCGCCGGCCGCCGTTCTGCTGGGCGTCCTGCTGCGGGCGGTCGTCGCGCCGGCCGCGGGCTCCAGCCGTGGGCGCCATCGGGGCGAACGGGTCGGCGGTGGGCGGCGCGAAGGGGGAGGCGGCCTCGTACACGCCGGGCTCCTCCGCCGGGGCCTGCGCACCGTTCGGATTCGGGGCCGGGTTCGGGGCCTGGGCCTGGGCGGGCACCGGTCGGCCGTTCGGACGGGCCGCGCCCTGGGCGGGGCGGGCACCGTTCAGGCGGGCGCCGGGGGCCGGGGCGGCCGTCGGCCGGGGCTCGGCGGCGGCGGGCGCGGCCGGGGCCTCCGGCGCGCCCGGGGTGTTCGGGGCACCGGCCGGTACGGCGGTCGGCGCCGGCTCGGCCTTCTTCTGCCGGGGCCGGAACCAGGCGCCGGTGGACTCGGCCTCGGACGTCGCCGGCGGGATCGGCGGGACCTGCCACTCCGGCGGCAGTTCCGGCGGGGTGGCCGTGCGGGCGCCGCCCTCCATCAACCCGAGGACGGGGGAGGAGGGCGCGGACCGGTGCCGCGGGCCGCCCGGCTCGGGGACGGCCGCCGGGGCCTCCTCGCCCGGGCCGTCCTCGTTCTTGACGGTGCTGCGGACCACGACCGGCGGGATCGGGCGCGACCCGGGGATGTTGATCCGGACCCGGGTCGTCAGGGTGGTCTCGGTCTTCGGGCCGTCGTCCTCGCCGCCCGACGCGGCGCCCTGGGCGGCACCGGCCCGGTCGCCGCCCGGGAGCCCCGGTGTGCCGTAGGGCGGGGTGCCCGACGGGTAGGCGTCCGGACCCGTACGCCGGGGCGTCGGGTGGGCGTTGTCAGATTCGCGGCTGCTCAATGCTGCTCTGCTCCGGGTTCGCGGGCGGGCCGTGCGGCGCGACCGCGGTTCGTGGTCGCCGGGCCTGGGCGGGCGGCGGTCGGGTACGGCGTTCTGCGGGACCACCATACTGGGAAGAACAGAGCGGCGAACGGCTTCGGACAGATCCTGATACGTCCGGTTCCTCCGGTATGAGAGTACGGCCGCGCGCTCCTGACTGCGCGTCGTGCGCGGTGCGTACGTGCCCCGCGGGCGGGTTCAGCGCGGCGGGCCGGGCACGCCCGGGAACCAGCTGCCGCGGGTCGGCAGGGTGGCGCAGATCACGCCCAGGACCGAGCCGCCGAACAGCCAGCCGAGCGAGGTGGCGTTGG
The DNA here is from genome assembly GCF_040685715.1 of Kitasatospora sp. NPDC088264. Lineage (NCBI taxonomy): Bacteria > Bacillati > Actinomycetota > Actinomycetes > Kitasatosporales > Streptomycetaceae > Kitasatospora > Kitasatospora sp. NPDC088264. Next base: position 7,570 of record NZ_JBFBIR010000025.1, on the reverse strand, counting down.
ACCACAGCACGTTGTCGCCCTCCGGCCGGGGCACGATCACCAGCAGCATCGCCATGAACCAGCCGGCCGCGGGCAGTGCCGCGCCCAGCCGGGTGCCGGTGACCCGTAGGCCGCCGTAGAAGGTGGCGCCGGTCGCCGCGAGCGCCAGCAGGACCCCCACGGGCGGCCACAAGGCCTGCACGAAGGATCCGCAGACCGACACCGCGACACCCAGCAGGAAGAACAGGACGTAGGCCGCGATCCGGGCGGCGCGCGGGGGCTGAGGCTCGGCCAGCCGTTCCCCGCGGGTGCCGAGGACGGCCGCCGGGAACGAGCGGCGCGGCGGCCGGGCGGCGGCGGGCTCGGTCATCGGACGCTCTCCTCGGCGGTGGCGGTGGCGGTGGGCAGCGGGTCGGCGGCGGGCGACAGCCCCGCGAACAGGTCGTCCTCGGGCCGTTCCGGCCCGGCCTGGCCGCGTACCAGCTGGTAGTACTCGGTGGCGACCAGCGGCTGGCCGAGGTCGTTGGAGAGCGCGAAGAAGGCGCCGTCCACGGTGATCTGAGTGGCGTGCGCGGCCATCGCGGCGGCCTTGCGCCCGGCGTACGCGGAGCCGTCCAGCACGGTGGTGACCACCTCGTCGGCCACCACCCCGGGAACGTCGGCGGGCCGGGCCGTCCCGGGGAAGGACGCCCGGGCGGCGGTCTCGGCGAGCCCGGCCTCGATCACCGAGCGGGGCATCCGGTTCCAGTACACCTTGGCGATCCGCCAGGCCGGGCCCAGCTCCGGGCGGTGCGCCGGATCGGCCGCCAGCTCGTACGCGCGCATCGCGACCCGGTGCGCCTGGATGTGGTCCGGGTGCCCGTAGCCGCCGTTCTCGTCGTAGGTGACCAGCACCTGCGGCCGGACCTCGCGGACCACCGCGACCAGGTGGCCGGCCGCCTCGTCGAGGTCGGCCCGCCAGAAGCAGCCGGGCACGTCGTTGTCGGGCAGGCCCATCATCCCGGAGTCGCGGTAGCGGCCAGGGCCGCCGAGGAAGCGGAGGTCGGTGACGCCGAGCGCGCGCATCGCCGCGGTCAGCTCGCCGATCCGGTACGCGCCGAGGGTGCCTTCCCGATCGGCCGTCAGATGGGCCAGCCCGGGCGGGATCACCTCGCCGCCCTCGCCGAGGGTGCAGGTCACCAGGGTGACCTGGGCGCCCTCGGCGGCGTACCGGGCCATGGTGGCGCCGTTGCCGATCGACTCGTCGTCGGGGTGGGCGTGCACCAGGAGCAGGCGGCGGCCGGTAGTCGCGGTCATGGGAGGAAGCCTAACGACCGCCGTGGCGGGGTCAGAGCTTCAGGCCGTTGATCATCCCGGCGAGGTTGCTGGTGACCTGGCTGATCGACGGCGCGATCGAGCTGGACGCCAGGTAGAAGCCGAGCAGCGCGCAGATGATCGCGTGCGCGAGCTTCAGCCCGGAGCGGCGGATCAGTACCACCACGATGACCAGCATCAGCATGGCTGCGGAGACGGACAAAGCCATGTCGGCTCACACCCCTTCTCGGGTGCGCCACCCCCTGGGGAGGGTGACGGTGGGACCGTACGGGACTTGCGGTCGGGCGACCGTGGCCGGGACGGGCCCGACGATCACTCGCCCGACCAGTCATACCCGATGAGTAAGGGGAGCATTACATTCGGTGAGTCTCCACACGCCGGGGTACGGAGGCACTCGTAGGGCGCATGGGCCGGTCGGAGGGGGTATGGGCGCCTTTGGGGCGTACTCGGGAACGATGCTCCGAACGAGTGATCACCGGCGCCCGGCAGCGGGAGTACGGCGTCGTAGGGTCTGGTGCCATGACCTCCCACACCCCTGCGGACACCTTCCCCCGGCAGTACGCGCGGACCCTGCGCTACACCGTCGGCGCGCCCCGCTCCTTCTCCGTCGCACCGGACGGCTCGCGGGTCGTCTTCCTGCGCTCCCGATCGGGCGGCGACCGGGCCAACCTGCTCTGGACCCTCGACACCGCCACCGGCGAGGAGCGGATCGCCGCCGACCCGGCCGTGCTGCTCGGCGGCGGCGAGGAGGACCTCTCGCCCGCCGAGAAGGCCCGCCGCGAGCGCAGCCGCGAAGGCTCGGCCGGCATCGTCGGCTACGCCCTGGACGCGGCCGGCCGGCTGGCCGCCTTCGCCCTCTCCGGCCGGCTGTTCACCGCCGACCTGGCCACCGGCGCCACCGCTGAACTGCCCGCCCAGGGCCCGCTGCTGGACCCGCGGGTCTCCCCGGACGGCAGCCACGTCGCCTACGCCAACACCGCCGGCGAACTGCGCCTCACCCGCGCCGACGGCACCGCCGACCGGGTGCTCGCCGAGCCCGACGGCCCGAACGTCACCTGGGGGCAGGCCGAGTTCATCGCCCAGGAGGAGATGAGCCGCGATCGGGGCTTCTGGTGGTCCCCCGACGGCGACCGGCTGCTGGTCGAGCGCGCCGACGACACCCCGGTGCGCCGCTGGTGGATCGCCGACCCGGCCAACCCGCAGCGCGAGCCCGCCGAGGTCGCCTACCCGGCCGCCGGCACCGCCGACGCCGAGGTCGGCCTTTGGGTGCTCGACCTGGACGGCGGCCGCACCGAGGTGGTCTGGGACCGCACGGCCTTCCCGTACCTCGCCCGGGTGCACTGGTCCGCGGGCGGCGTGCCGCTGCTGCTCGTCCAGGCCCGCGACCAGCGCAGCCAGCTGGTCCTCGGCCTCGACGTGGCCACCGGCGCCACCGAGGTGCTGTTCGAGGAGCGCGACGACGCCTGGCTGGAGCTGTTCCAGGGCGTCCCGGCCTGGACCCCGGACGGCAAGCTGGTCCGGATCTCCGACGAGGGCGGCGTGCGGGCGCTGGTGATCGGCGACCAGGCCGTCACCGGGGCCGACCTGCACCTGCGCTCGGTGGTCGCCGTCACCGACGCCGAGGTGCTGTTCACCGCCTCCGGCGGCGCCGCGGAGACCGACCCCGAGCCCGGCTGGATCGCCGTCGGCCGGATCAGCCACGACGGCAAGCGGCTCGGCTGGGAGTCCGCCAACGGCCGTCCGTTCACCTCCGTCACCAGCGCCGTGCACGCGGGCGGGATCACCGTGCGCGCCACCGCCGAGCCCGACCTGCCCGGCACCCTCGTCCAGGTCGCCCGCGACCTGCCCGAAGGCGTGGTCGTCGACGACGTCGCCACCATCGCCTCCTACGCCGAGACCCCGGTCATCACCGCCCGCCCGGTGTTCCGCTTCGCCGGCGAGCGCCGCATCCCGGCCGCGGTCTTCCTGCCCACCGGCTACGACCGCGAGCGGGACGGCCTGCTGCCCGTCCTGATGGACCCGTACGGCGGCCCGCACGGCCAGCGCGTCGTCCAGGCGCACAACCCGCACCTCAACTCGCAGTGGTTCGCCGACCAGGGCTTCGCCGTGGTCGTCGCCGACGGGCGCGGCACCCCCGGCCGCAGCCCGGCCTGGGAGAAGTCCATCGCCTTCGACTTCGCCGGGGCCACCCTCGACGACCAGGCCGACGCGTTGCAGGCGCTCGCCGAGGAGTTCCCGCTGGACCTCGGCCGGGTCGCCATCCGCGGCTGGTCGTACGGCGGCTACCTCTCCGCGCTCGCCGTGCTGCGCCGCCCCGACGTCTTCCACGCGGCCGTCGCCGGCGCGCCGGTGACCGACTGGGAGCTGTACGACACCCACTACACCGAGCGCTACCTCGGCCACCCGGCCGAGCGGCCCGAGGTGTACGCGGCCAACTCGCTGACCGGCTACGCCGCCGGGCTGGAGCGGCCGCTGATGATCATCCACGGGCTGGCGGACGACAACGTGGTCGCCGCGCACACCCTGCGGCTGTCCTCCGCGCTGCTCGCGGCCGGCCGCCCGCACACCGTGCTGCCGCTGTCCGGTGTCACGCACATGACGCCGCAGGAGGAGGTCGCGGAGAACCTGCTGCTGCTCCAGGTCGACTTCGTGAAGCGCGCGCTGGGCCTCTGACACCCAGCCTGACCTGCGGTCGTGCGGCCGGTACCCCTGACCCGGGTACCGGCCGCAGCCATGACATCCGTCATACCGAAGGCACGACGGCGGACACTGCCGCCGCACCCCGCCCGCACGGGACTCTGAGGTGGTGCGAACGACACCGATCGCGACACCGATCGCGACCACGGGCGCGACACCACCAGGGGAGAAGAGCGGGACGATGAGCACCGAAGTGGCCGCCTTCCGCGGCGTCGGCAAGAGCTACGGGCGGGTGTGCGCCGTGGACGACCTCAACCTCGTGCTGCGCCCGGGCGAGACCGTCGCCCTGCTCGGCCCGAACGGCGCCGGCAAGTCCAGCAGCCTTGACCTGCTGCTCGGCCTGCGCCAGCCCGACCAGGGCAGCGTCACGCTGTTCGGCGGCACCCCGCGGGAGGCGATCGCGGCCGGCCGGGTCGGCGCGATGCTGCAGAGCGGCGGGCTGATGGCCGACGTCAAGGTCCGCGAACTGGTCGAGCTCGCCCGCGACGTGCACCCGCGCGGCCGGTCGGTCGAGGAGGTGCTGGCCGATGCCGGGATCACCGAACTGGCCGAGCGCCGGGCCGACAAGCTGTCCGGCGGCCAGGAACAGCGGGTCCGCTTCGCGCTCGCGATCGCGGGAGACAGCGACCTGATCGTGCTGGACGAGCCCACCACCGGCATGGACGTCACCGTCCGGCAGGCGTTCTGGGCGAGCATGCGGGCGCAGGCCGACGCCGGGCGCACGGTGCTGTTCGCCACCCACTACCTGGAGGAGGCGGACTCGATCGCCGACCGCGTCCTCGTCCTGCACCGGGGCCGGCTGATCGCCGACGGCAGCTCCGCCGAGATCAAGGCGCGCGCCGGAGCCCGTCGGGTCGCCTTCGAACTCCACGACGTGGACGGTGAGTTCGACGAAGGCGTGCTGCGCCTGCTGCCGGGCGTGCAGTCCCTGGACGTCACCGCCCGGGTGCCGGGCGTGCGGACCGTCCGGATCCGCACCGCGGACGCCGACGCCAGCGTCGCCGGGCTCTACCGCGCGGGCCTGTACCCGCGCGGGCTGGAAGTCACCGGCCTCGGCCTGGAACAGGCCTTCCTGACCATCACCGGCGCGCAGGACCAGCGCGAGGACGCGAAGGAGACCGTGCGATGACCACCCTGATCCGGCTGGAGATCCTGCGGACCTTCCGCAACCGGCGCTACCTGGTCTTCACCATCGCCTTCCCGGCGCTGATGTACTTCTTCTTCACCCACGCCTACGGCTCCTCCCCACTGGCCGGCGGCCTGTCGGCGAAGACCTACTTCATGGTCTCGATGGCCACCTTCGGCGCGGTCGGCGCGGTGCTCACCGGCAGCGCGCAGCGGATCTCGCTGGAGCGCAAGAGCGGCTGGGTGCGCCAGCTGCGGCTCACCGCGCTGCCCGGCCGGGCGTACACCCTCGGCAAGATCGCCGCGAGCTCGGTGACCACGCTGCCGGCGATCCTGGTGGTCTTCGCGCTCGGCGCGGTCCAGGGCGTGTCGCTCGGTGCGGCGCAGTGGGCCGGTCTGGCGGCGGCGCTGTGGCTGGGCAGCTTCGTGTTCGCGGCGCTCGGGGTCGCGCTCGGGTACGCGGCGGCGCCGGACTCGGTGCAGACCATCGTGATGATCACCTACATGGTGATGGCGCTGTTCGGCGGGACGTGGTTCCCGGTGAGCGGCTCGCTGGAGAAGTTCGCCCGGTTCAACCCGGTATACCTGTACAACCAGCTGGCCGCGTTCACCCAGCCCGGGCACTCCCTGGACACCGGCGCGGTCGCCGGGCTGGCCGCCTTCCTCGCGGTGTTCGTCGTCGCCGCGGCGGCGCTGTACCGCCGCGACACCCGCCAGGCATGATGACCGGCATGACCGAGCCGCGCCAGACCCGCCGATCCGACGAGCAGCCGGAGGCGGGTCCGGCGCGCACGTCGTTCATGACCGTCCCGGGCTCGCCGATCGAGACCAGGCGGCAGCTGCTGGTCAAGGTCAGCTGGATGCTGCTGTGGACGATCTACCTGGCCTACCCGGTGGGCAACCTGCTGCACGGCGGGCACGGGACGGCCGCCCGGGTGTTCGGCTGGCTCTGCCTGGCGGTCTTCGTCGGCAGCTACGTCCTGCTGGTGATCTTCCGCTCGATGGTCGGGATGCGGCCCCGGGCCTGTCGGCTGATCGTCGCGATGATGGTCGTGCTCGCGAGCGTCTCGGCCTTCGTCCTCGGTGAGGCCTTCCTGACCCTCTTCACCTACGCCTCGGTGTGCGTCGCCGTGATCCTGCCGGTGCGCTACGCGCTGCCCGGTGTCGCCGCCATGGCCGCGCTCACCGCCACCGTCGGCGTGCTGAGCCACGCCGGCGGCGACACCATCCCCACCCTGGCCCTCACCTCCTTCCTCGCCGGCGCCGCGATGACCGGCATGCAGCGGCTGGTCGCCACCATGAAGGAACTGCGCGAGGCCCGCGCCGCCGTCGCCCACCTGGCCGCCTCCGAGGAACGGCTGCGCCTCTCCCGCGACCTGCACGACCTGCTCGGGCACTCGCTGTCGCTGATCACGCTGAAGAGCGAACTGGCCGGGCGGTTCATGGACGCAGGCAAGGACGAGGCGGCGCGGGCGCAGGTCGCCGACATCGAGCAGGTCGCCCGGCAGTCGCTGATCGATGTCCGGGAGGCGGTGACCGGCTTCCGCCGCCCCACCCTGCCGGTCGAACTCGCCGCCGCCCGCACCGCGCTGGCCGCCGCACAGGTCCGGCTGGAGGCCGCGCCGGAACTGGCCGACACCTGGCCGGGGCTCGCCGACGAGGAGGCGGGCGCGCTGGCCTGGGCACTGCGCGAGGCCGTCACCAACATCGTCCGGCACGGCGAGGGCGCCACCGTCTGCACCGTCACGGCCGACGAGAGCTGGGAGGGCGGCGGCGAGCGCTACGCCGTCCTGGAGATCGCCGACAACGGGCGCGGACCGGGCAAGTCCCAGCCGGGCAATGGGCTTTCGGGCCTGGAGGAGCGGCTGGCCCTGGTCGGCGGGCGGCTGGAGGCCGGGCCGGGCGAGCGGGGCCGGGGCTTCCGGCTCCGGGCCTTCGTCCCGCTGCGGATGGTCACCGCGCCGGCCGGCACGGAACCCGGCCGGTCGGGTTGACCGTCCTCCCCGGCATGGCTACCGCACTCATCCTCGGTTTCGACCCGCACACCGTCCCCGGCATGGACGGCGACGGCCTGCGGGCCGTCCTCGACGCCGAACTCGCCCGCTTCGCCGACCACGGCATCGACGCGTCGATGGCCCTGGTCGCGCCCGACGAGACGGCCGGGCCCGTGATCACCGCCGCCCTCGCCGGCCGGGACTGGGATGTCGTCGTCATCGGCGGCGGCATCCGCAAGCCCGAACCCGCCCTGCCCTTCTTCGAGCTCGTCGTCAACCTCGTCCGCCGCCACGCCCCGCAGGCCGCCATCGCCTTCAACACCAGTGGCTCCGACAGTGTCGAGGCCGCGCAGCGCTGGCTCTGACCCGCGTCCGGCGCGGGAAGTCGGCCTGGCCGACCTGGCCCGGCCGGTTTCTAATGGGCGGGGGCGCCCGCGCGGGGGGGGCGGGCGCAGCCCGGC
>NZ_JBFBIR010000024.1:0-114206 GCF_040685715.1 Kitasatospora sp. NPDC088264 | reverse complement strand
AACACCTCACTCGGCCAATCGACCGGTCGCGTATCCCATCTCGAAGGCGCGCACGGCGATTCCGACCCTGTTCTTGACGCCCAGCTTGCGCTGAACGGTTACCGCTCGGCCCACTCGACCAGTTCGATCACGACCCCGTTCGGGTCGGTGACCTGGAACAGCTTCTCGCCCCACGGCTCCTCGCGCAGCGGCAGGGTGATCTCGACCCCCTCGCCGCGCAGCCGCCGCTCCTCGCCGGCGAGGTCCTCGACGACGAACGCCAGGATGACGCCGGTCGCGGTCCGGTCGCGCTGGTCCTCGGACAGCACCTCCAGGCCGCGCCGCAGGCAGACGACGCCGACCCCGCCGCCGGGGTGCTGGAGCGAGACGAAGCCGTCGGCCGACATCTCCTCGGTGTAGCCGAAGTGCCGCTGGAGGAAGGCGGCGGAGGCGGTGGCGTCCTCGACGGTCAGGGCGAGGGTGGTGGTGGTGATCTGCATGGCGGAGCCCTCTCGTCGGCGCGAGCGCGCGGTTATCCCGTACGCAGTACACTATACATAGTACGGAGAATCATGCGAGGGGTGTCCGCCCTGGGGTCGGACGCGGGGGAAGGGCGTGGGGAAAAGCCGTGGGGAAAAGCCGTGGGGAGGCTCCCTGGTGGGAGCCTCCCCACGGCTCGGTGCGGTGCGTCAGGTGCGGGGTGTCAGTAGACGCAGGGGATGCCGCCGTCGCTCTGGGCGTCGACCGACGGGCCCTGTACGGGCAGGTTGGCCGCCGGGTCGGACGGGGCCCCGGTCGCGCCGCCGCCCGGCGCTGCGGCGCCGGTCTTGTCGTCGGTCGCGCCGGTGAAGCCGGTGCCGAGGGTGACGACCACCCGGTCGGCGGGGGCCGACGCGGACTCCATGGCGGTGACGCCGTAGCGGGCGGCGATCTGGTCGGCCGCCTCCTTGGCGCCCTTGCCGTAGGCCACGGTGGTGGTCTTGGGCTTCGCGGCGGCGCTGCCGGTCTTGCCCGCCTTGAAGCCCATCGCGACCAGGGCCTTGGACTCGGCGGTGGAGGAGACCCCGGCGGCCGTGGAGGCGTTGAAGACGTCCACGGTGGTGGGGGCGGCGGCCTTGGTGGTGGGCGGCGCGGTCGTGGCCGGCCCGGAGGGGGCCGCCGGGGCGGGCGTGTCGCCCGCCGCGTCGGGGGCGGCCGGCGCGGAGTCGGCGTAGCCGAAGATCTGCTTGACGACCTTCTGGAGCTTCGCGGGGGTGACCAGGTTGACGTCCTGGCCGTTGCGGGTGCCGAAGCCGTCGAAGGTCAGGGTGTTGAACTCGACGTTGCCGCCGGTGAGGTTGGGGGCCTGCTGGGCGAAGTCGAGGACGTTCCACTCGTTGTCGATGACCAGGTCCTTCTGCACCACGCCGAACAGCTGCTGCAGCTTGCCGAGGTCGCTGATGACGCCGTCCTGCTTGAGCTTGTGCACGACGGAGGAGATGAAGGCCTGCTGGCGGTGGGTGCGGGCGAAGTCGCCGCTGTTGCCGTCCGGGCCGTCCAGGTTGTGGCGCTGGCGGACGAAGGAGAGCGCCTGGGAGGCGTTGAGCTTGTTGATGCCCTTGTGGAAGTCGGCACCGGAGCCCTGGCCCTCCATGGCCGGGTCCTTGGTGTCGTGGGTGAGGCAGACCTCGATCGGCTCGACGGCCTTGGCGATGTCGTAGAAGCCCATCAGGTTGACTTCGGCTATGTGGTCGACGGGCTGGTCGAGGAACTTCTGCACGGTCTGGATGGTGGCCGCCCGGCCGGCGTCGCGGCCGGCCTTCTCCAGGTCCGCGCCCTTGAGCCCCTTCGCCTGGAGGGCCGGGGTGGCCTTCTCCTTGGCCTCGCCGTAGGCCTCCTTGATCTTGCGCATGCCGGCCTGCTTGCCGTCCCCGGTGTAGGTCATGACGTAGTCGTCACGGGGGATGGAGACGGCCTGCGCCTTGCCGCCGCCGGCGGGGATGTGCAGCAGGATCAGGGAGTTGGTGTTGTAGCCGCCGATATCGGAGCTGTGGCCGGCGTGCAGTTCGTCCTGGACGAACTCCGGCGGCAGGTCCGTCCCGTCCATGTTCTTGCGGCTGTCGAGGCCGATCAGCAGGATGTTGACGGAGTTGTCGAGGTGCTTGGGCGCGTTCTTCTTGGTCTCGGCGATGGCGTTGGAGGTGGTCATCCCGTCGGTGAGGGACGTCACCTCGTACCAGACCACCCCGCTGGCGCCGAACACCGCCAGGGCGACCGAGCAGGCCAGCGTCCGGCCCGCGATCAGCAGGGGGGAGATGCGGCGGGTCGGGGGCGCGGCGGCGCGGCCCCCGTCCCGGGTCTGCGGGTTCTCAGCCATGGTCCCTCCTCCGGTCCCGGACCAGCCGGACCACGATCACCAGGGCGGCCGCTGCGGCGGCCGCGGCCATCACGGGAAAGTCGTGGACCACCCACTTCGCCGAGCCGGTGGCCAGGTTCTTGCCCCGGTAGGCGTCGCCGTTGGCCAGCAGTTCCGCGCCGGCCGTCACCCCCAGGACCAGCAGCGGAGTGGAGGCGAGGACCCACCACCAGCCATTGCGGCTGCTGAGTGCGGCCGCCAGGCCGGTGCCGAGCACGGCGCCCACCAGGAAGGCCGTCCCCATGCCGGGGCCGGAGAGTTCGTCGATCCCGGCGCCCACCGCCGGCAGCCCCACGGCCAGGGCCACGGGCAGGGCCGCTCCGCCGGGGAAGGGGCGGACGGGGGCCTTGTTCGCCCGCCGACGGGCTCCCTGGTCGGAGGTGCGCCCCGGTGCCCGCCGGTCGGGTGTCCGCCCCGGTGACCGCTGGTCGGCCGTCCGTTGGTCGGTCGTCCGCGCCTGCGTCTCCTGGCCTGGCGTTCGCCCGCGTGCCTCCTGGTTGGACGTCCGTCCTCGCCGCCCCGCCACGCACTCACCCCCGGTGTTCCCGTGCTTTGCGCCCCTGTGGCGCCTGCGCCCGGTCCTCGTGTGATGAGCCGTTGTGCGCTGCCACTTCTGGACGCTGCTGTTCGGCCGGCCGGTTCCCGCGCTCGGCTTCCGTGTTCCGGTCGGGGGCAGGCGTGCTGTTGAATTCCCTCTACACGGGTGTAGAGGTTGTAGGCAGCATAGAGCACCCTTGTTCGATGGCAACCCGGCTCAGGCGGGCTCGGGAGACACTACACCGGGCAGTTTTCGAGAGTCCCGGTAGATGAGGAGTGGCGCCGTGGCGGCGACGGGCGGAGCGGGACGGCCGGAGAAGCGCAAGGCGATCACGCGGGCCGCGACGGCGGTGTTCGGGCGCGAGGGATACGTCCGGGCCAGCATGGACGCGATCGCGGCGGAGGCCGGGGTGTCCAAGCGCACGGTCTACAACCACTTCGCCGACAAGGAGACCCTCTTCCTCTCCGTCGCACTCCAGAACTCGGCCGAACTGACCGAGGTCATGCGCGAGTTGATGGACAAGCACCTCGACCGGGTGGTGGACCTGCGCCAGGGCCTCACCGACTTCGCGGTCGAACGGGCCCGGGCCGTCCTCTCGGCCGGGGACCGCGGCGCGCTCGGCCGGGCCATCCGCGCCGAGGTCGCCAACATCCCGGCCGACGTCCTGGAGGCGTGGCTGGAGGCCGGCCCGATCGCCTCGCAGCGCGACCTCGCGCAGCGGTTCGAGGCGATCGCGGACCGAGGCCTGCTGGCCGTCGACGACGCCCCGCAGACCGCCGAGCAGTTCACGCTGCTGACCTTCCACGGCGTCGCCGAGCGCTCGTTCTGGGGCGCCCTGCCGGTGGCGGACGAGGAACTCGCCCGGATCGCGGCGCTCGGTGTCGACGCCTTCCTGCGGATCCACCGGGTGCCTGTGGCGCGGTGACGGCGCGGGTGCCTGCGGCGCGTTGACGGCGGACGCCGGAGCGTGAGACGCCCGCAGCGCGGTGACGGCGGACGCCTGACCGTGACACGCCGTCGGGGAGGGGGTCGGCGGCGTGTCACGGGGCCCACTCGTGGGCGAGCAGGTCGAGGACCGGCTCGCCGACGAACCCCTCCGCCGGCCCAGGGGTGGCTCGGGCGGAGGGTGGTGGGCGCGGACCGGTCCGCCCGCCGGAGTCGGCGAACGGACCGGGGACGGGTCGGGTCCGACGATTCGCGCCCCGGGCGGGAACCGTCGGACCCCTCTCGGGGAGCCGTCAGCCGATCTTCCAGCGCTGGGCCGGGTCGCTGCCGTTGCAGGACGTCACCGAGGTGAGCTGGGCGACGCCGTTGGACTTGAGGCACTGGCCGGTGGCCACGTTCTGGATCAGGTACCAGCCGCGGTCCTCGCTGGTGCGGATCCACTTCTGGTTGGCCGGCAGCCAGTCGCCGGCCGGGCGGTTGAGGCCGTCCCAGCCGCCGGGGGTGTCCCAGAGCTGGACGGCGCCCGAGCCGGTGTCGAGGTCGACGACCTTGCCGGCCGAGCCGTGCGAGATGGCGGTGGTGCCGTCGCAGTAGCCCCAGAACGACCAGGTCTGCGCGGGGCTCTGGTTGCCCTGGTAGACGCCGATCCGCTGGCCGTTGGTCTCCGTGTTGGCCGGCAGGTCGAGGACGCCGGTGGCGCCGTTGTAGACGGCGGTGACGGTCTGCAGGTTCGGCGCCAGCTCGCAGCCGGCGGCGTGCGCGGCCGGGGAGGTGACCACGGCCGCCCCCGCGACGGCCGCGACGGCGCCGAGCCCGGCGAGGAACCTGCGGGTACGGGTGACGGGTTTCATCGGGTTCTCCTTCTTGGGTGTGGTGGATCCGGGTGTGGTCGAGGTGCGGCGTCAGCCGCGCGGGACCTGGAGGGCGTCCCACTGCTTGGGGCCGGGGACTCCGTCGGCGTCGCTGCCGGAGTCACCCAGCTTGTGCTGCCAGTTGCGGAAGGATTCGAGGTCCGCCCCGGACCACTCGGGGCCGGGGCCCTCGGCGTAGGCGGAGCAGCCCTCGGCGACCAGGCGCTCGCCCATCCGGGTGATGACGTCGCTCTTCTGGCCGTCCTGGAAGAAGTCGGCGCCGGGGAAGGGCTCGTAGCCGCCCTCGCCCCCGCCTCCGTCCCCGCTGCTGTCGGCCTGGGGCCGGGCGCCGCCGTTCGGCTGGTCGGCGGCGGAGGCCTCCTGCCCGAAGTAGACGGCCCCCTGGCGGTCCCGCCACTGCGGGTCGGCGAGGATGACGCCGTCGGCGAAGTCCGGGACGCCGTACCCGTACACCCAACTCGACTTGCGGTCACGGGTCTTGAGGTAGACGCCGTCGCCCTCGGAGCTGCCGTCGTCGTTGGTGTTGCCCTCGACGGTGGTGATGGTGGAGCTGGTGTAGGCGACGCAGATGCCGGTGTGGCTGCCGCCGCCGGGGCCGTAGAACACCTGGCCGCCGATCACCGGGTAGTCGGTGAAGCGGTCGCGGTCCCTGAACCAGGCGACGCCCTCGGCGCAGGAGGCCGTCACCGGGAACAGCCCGGCGTTGCCGGACTGCTGGGCGCACCAGGCGACGAAGGTCGCGCACCAGGCCTCGCCCTGGGACCACTCCAGGCCGGGGACGGTCGGGGAGTACTTCTGGATGTTGTTCCAGTGCGAGCCGCTGCGGCCCTCCTGGTATCCGACCTCGTCTCGGGCGACGCGGATCAGGTCCGCCGCGTTCGAGGACATGAGGGTGGCTCCTTGCTTGCTGTGGCTGCTGTGGCTGCTGTGACGGCTGAGGGGGCGGGGAGGTCAGGCCTGGGCGAAGGTCTGGACGTAGCGGCCCCAGTTGCCGCGCTGGCGGGGGGTGTAGCCGATGCCGATGGAGGTGAAGTCGCGGCCCAGGATGTTGTCGCGGTGGTGCGGGCTGTTCATCCACATCTGCATGGCCTCCGCCACGCTGTTGCCCGGGGTGACGTTCTCGGCGGCCGAGCGGAACTGGAAGCCGGCGGCGTGGATGCGGTCCCACGGGTTGCTGCCGTCGGTGCCGTCGTGCTGGGTGAGGTCGTGGGACGCCATGTCGTTGGCGTGCCGCTGGGCGGCGGCGCTCAGGCGGTCGTCGAGCCGCAGCGGCTGGAGGCCGGCCCGGCCGCGCTCCGTGTTGACGGAGGCCAGCATCTCGGTGCGGAAGTCGCCGCCGGGCTGCGGCTGCGGCTGGGGCTGGGGCTGCTGCTGGCCGCCGGCGCCGCCGTTCTGGCCGCCGGCCGGGATGAGCTGCCAGCGCTGCGCCGGGTTGTTGTCGTCCTGCTTGGTGAGGGTGAGCGGGGCGCCGGGGGCGGCCGCGGTGAGGAACAGCTGGCCCTCGTCGCCGCGGACGGTCCGGACCCGGAACCAGTCGTTGTCGATGACGTCCAGCACCCAGCGCTGGTTGGGCTGCCCGTGCTCGTTGAACAGCCAGGTCTGGCCGGTGGAGTAGTTGTAGTCGATGACGACGGCCTGGCCGGGGGCGTGCCTGCCGTTGGTGAGCTGGGTCTCCAGGAGCCAGCTGCCGCCGTCCTTGGCCCAGAAGACCCAGCCCTGGGCGGTGGTGCCGTTGGGGCCCCAGGACTGGACCGGGGTGCCCGGGCTGCTCTGGCTGGAGCGCACGTCGGCGACCGTTCCGTTCGCGGACTTGAGGGTCCAGACCTGGCCGTTCTGCGGGAGCGTGGGCATGAGTGGCGCCTATCTTCGATGGGAGTGGCCCCGGCTCCGCACTGGTGCGGTCCGCGACCTGACGAGAGAGAAGATCGCGGACCGCGGTAGACAAGTGATCAACAAGGGGGGGCGGCCCCCGGGCCCAGGGCCTGCCAGGTCTCGTCCGGCCCGCCGAGATCGGCCGGGACCTAGGGCTGCGGCAGGCCGTCCAGCAGGGCCCTGGTCCGCTCGGCGTCCTCGCCGAGTCCGAGCCGCTCGTACACCTCCAGCGCGTCCGCGAGGCAGGCGCGGGCCTGGCGGGGGCGGCCGAGGCCGGTGAGCGCGGTGCCCAGGGTGCGCAGCAGCGCGGCCTCCAGGGCGGCGCTGGTGCGGCGGGCGAGCGGCAGCGCCGCCTCGGCGGCGTCGGCGGCGAGCAGCCAGCGCTCGGCCTCGGCGTGGATCCGGGCGGCGAGGTCGCCCGCCGCCGCCGCGAACACCGTCACCTGAAGGGCGGCGAACTCGTCGCGGGCGCCGGCCGCGTGGGCGAGCGCCGCCTCCGGGTCGCCGCACAGGCGCAGGACCCGGGCCAGGTAGTAGCGGCCGGTGGCAGCGGACACCGGGCCGGAGCCGCTCATCAGGCGGGCGCCGCGCTCGGCGGCGTCCCGGGCCTCGGCCAGCCGGCCGGTCTGGGCGCAGCTGAACGCGAACTCGCCGAGGGCGCTGCCCTCGGAGCGTTCGGCGCCGAGGCGGCGGAACAGGTCGGCGGCGCGGCCGGCGTGTCGGGCGGCGTCGGCGTAGCGGCCGTGGACGCGGGCGTTGCCGCCGAGGGTGAGCAGGGCCTTGGCGAGGACGCGGACCTTCGGGCCGTCGCCGCTGCCCCCGTTGCCGCCGTCGTCGTCCTGGCAGAGCGCGACGGCCTGGCGGATGTCCTGCTCGGACTCGGCGTAGCGGTTGATGTGCCAGAGCATGCCGCCGCGCACGTAGCGGGCGAGGGCGAGCGGGCCGTGGTCGCCGCGGGCGGCGGCCTCGCGGGCGATGCGGTCGGAGAGGTCGGCGATGTCGCGGGTCTGGGTGCGTTCGGCGAGTACGGAGCCCATCCGGTCGGCGAGTTCGGCCGCCCGGTCGAGCGGCAGCGCCGGGTCGGCGCAGCTCAGGGCGATGGCGGAGGCGTGCACGCCGGCCTGTTCGCGCATCCAGCGGACGGCGGCGGGCCCGTCCGTGATCGTCTTGCCGGGGGAGCGGACGGGTGCGTCGAGCAGGCTGAGTTCGACCGGGTCGGCCTTGCGGGCGGCGCGGTCGGCGTTGCGGGCGGTGGCCAGGCAGTAGTCGACCAGCCGGTCGGCGGCGGCGGTGCGTTCGGCGGCGGGCTCCTCGGCGGCGAGCCGGCCGCGGGCGTAGTCGCGGACCAGGTCGTGGAAGCCGTAGCGGCCGAAGCGGGGGGAGTGCAGCAGGTTGAGGTCGACGAGCGCTTCGAGGAGTTCGTCGGTCTCGGCTTCGGTGCGGCCGAGCAGCGCGGCCGCGCAGGGCAGCGGGACGTCCGGGGCGTCGGGCAGGGACAGCAGGCGGAAGGCGCGGGCGAGTTCGGCGTCGAGGCGGTGGTAGGAGAGGGCGAAGGTGGCCTCCACGGTCCGTTCGCCGTCGCTGAGTTCGGCCAGCCGGTGTTCCCGGCGCAGCCCGTCGGCGAGCGCGGCCAGGGTGAGCGCGGGGTCGGCGGCGAGCCGGGAGGCGACGATGCGCACGGCGAGCGGCAGCAGTCCGCAGGCCCGCACGATCTCCTCGGCGGCCCCGGGTTCGGCGTCGACGCGGTCGGCGCCGATGATCCGGGTCAGCAGTTCCAGTGCCTCGGCGGGCGGCAGGGTGTCCAGGCGCATCTGGTGCGCCCCGGCGAGGCCGGCCAGCCGGACGCGGCTGGTGACCAGGACGGCGCAGCCGGACGAGCCGGGCAGCAGTGGTTCGACCTGGCCGAGGGTGGCGGCGTTGTCGAGGACGACGAGGACCTGCCGCCCGGCCAGTGCCGAGCGGTAGAGGGCGGAGCGCTCCCCGGTGTCGAGCGGGATCTCGGCGGCGGCCACGCCGAGGGCGCGCAGGAAGCCGGCGAGCACCGCGCCCGGGTCCAGCGGGGTGCGGTCGGCGCCGCGCAGGTCGGCGAAGAGCCGCCCGTCGGGGAAGCGTCCGTGGGCCTGTCGGGCGACGTGCACAGCGAGTGTGGTCTTGCCGACCCCGCCCATGCCGTCCAGGGCGGAGACCACGACGGCTCGCCCGCCGGCCCCGGCGAGGCGGTCCACCAGGGTCTCGACCTCCTCGGTGCGGCCGGTGAAGTCGGCCAGGCCGTCGGGCAGTTGGTCGGGCGGCTGCCAGGCGGCGGCGGGTTCGGCGCGGACGGAGGCGGAGGCGGCGGGGGCGGGCAGCAGGGACGGGTCCTCGCGCAGGATCCGCAGGTGCAGTGCGGCGGGGCCGTCCTCGGCCGTCGGAGCGGCGGCGGCGGCCGTCGGCGGCCGGCGGGTGTCCTCGTGCCGGGTGGGCCCGTCCCCGCCGGACGGCAGTCGGCGGCGGGCGTCCTCGTACACGGCGAGCGCCTCGGCCTTGCGGCCCGCCTGGTAGAGGGCGCGCATCAGGACGGCGGTCAGCCGGGGCCGTTCGGGGTGTTCCAGGGCGAGTGCGGCGGCCTCGGCCGTCAGACCGGTGTGGTCGCCGATCTCCGCGTCCAGCTCCAGCCGCGTCTCCTTGGCGTGAAGTCGCTGTTCGGCGAGGCGGGAGCGGACGGCCTCGGCGTGCGGCCCCGGCAGCCCGGCCAGCGGTTCGCCGACCCACAGCCGCTGCGCGGCCAGCAGGACCTCCCGGACCTCCTGCGGCGGGGCCTGCTCGTCGCGCAGCCGTCCGGCCGTGGCCAGCAGTTCCTCCCAGCGGGCCGCGTCCACCTCCGCGTCCGGCACCCGCAGCGCGTACCCGTCGCCGACCCGCACCAGCGGCATCCGCTGCGGATCCGGCCCGGTGTACGGCTTGAAGGCCGAACGCAGCCGGGAGACGGCCAGCTGGACGGCCTTGCGGGGGTCGGCCGGTGCGGCCCCGCCCCACACCCCCTCCACCAGCACCGGCGTCGCCACCGTCCGTCCGGCGGCGTCCAGCAGCACCGCCAGGACGGCCCGCTGCTGCGGTCGGCCCAGTTCGATCTCCCGCTCCCCGTGCCAGGCGCGCAGTGGTCCCAGCAGTCCGAACCGCAGCCCGGACGCCCCGATGTCAACCATGTCCCGTCCCCGAATGTCGTCCGGTGCCCGGATCACGCCACTTCCGTACGGACGGCGGCGCCCCCTGATCCGGTCACCTATGCTCTGTCACGGATTGTGTACTTGAACTCATGGCTTCGAGGGGTGGGGGCATGGGGCTCGAATTCCGTGTTCTGGGGCCGCTGCGGGCCCGGTGCGACGGCCACGAGATCGATCTCGGTCGGCCGCAGCAGCGGGCCGTGCTGGCCGCCCTGCTGCTTGCCCCGGGCCAGCTCGTGCCCACTGAACGGCTGGTCGAGGGCTTGTGGGGCGAGGATGTCGCCCGTTGGCCCAAGGCCCCGGCCGGCCAGATCGGCACCCACGCGCACCGGCTGCGCCGTGCCCTCGCGGCCCCCGGCCTGCTGGTCGCCACCGCCGGTGGCTACCGGTTGGAGGTCGACCGGGCCGCCGTCGACCTGTTCCGCTACGAGGCCGGGGTGGGTGAGGCCGTCACGCTGCGCTACGACGACCCGGTGCGGGCCCGGGAACTGCTCGCCGGCGCGCTCGCGCTGTGGGAGGGGCGTGCGCTGGACGGCGTGCCCGGCGGTTTCGCCGAACGCGCCCGCGAACGGCTCGCCGCCGGTCACCATGCCGCCGTCAAGGTGCTGCACGACCTGGACCTGGCGCTCGGCCGGCACGCCGAGGCGCTGCCCGCGCTGGACGCGCTCGCCGCCGCACACCCGCGCGACGAGGAGGTGCAGCGCCTCCACCTGCTGGCCCTGCACCGCTGCGGGCGGACGGCCGAGGCGCTGGCCGCCTTCGAGGCGCTGCGCGAACGGCTGGACCGCGAGCTGGGGCTCGAACCGGCACCGGCGGTCGCGGACCTGCACGCCCGCATCCGGAGAGGGGACGCCGAGCTCGCGGCGCCGTCCGCCCCGGTACCGCCGTGCCGGCCCGCCCGGCCCTGCCAGCTGCCGCCGGACATCCCCGACCTGGTCGGGCGGGCGGCCCAGGTGCGGGAGGCCGAGCGGATCCTGCGGTCCGGTGCCGGTGCCGGTGCCGGCGGTGATGTCGACGGCGGTGATGCCGGGGCCTCGCCGGTGCTCGGCCTGTCCGGGCCGGCCGGCAGCGGCACCTCCGCGCTCGCGGTGCACCTGGCGCACACCGTCCAGGACGCCTTCCCGGACGGGCAGCTGTACGCGGCCGGCGGGACGGCGGAGCCGGGAGCGGTGCTGGCCGCTTTCCTGCGGGCCCTGGGGGAGCGGCCCGTCGAGGACGCCGGTGTCGGCGAACTGGGCGTGCGCTACCGGGCCGCGCTCGCCGGACGGCGGGTGCTGGTCGTGCTCGACGGCGTCACCGACCCGGCGCCGCTGCTGCCCGCGGTGGCGGGCTGCGCGGCCGTCGTGGCCGGCGCCGAACCGGGCGCCCTGCCCGCCGACGCGGCCCGGCTGGCCGTCGGCCCGCTGGAGCCGCAGGACGCGTACGAGCTACTGGCCCGGGTCGTCGGCGCCGAGCGGATCCGCCGGGAGCCGGGCCCGGCCGCCGAGGTCGCCGAGCTCTGCGGCTACCTGCCCGTACTCCTGCGGTCGGTGGCGGCGCGCCTCGCGGCCCGCCCGCAGTGGTCCGTCGCCGACCTGGTCCGCTGGCTCGCCGAACGGGGCGCCTGAGCGGCGCTCCGGGCCGGTGCGGTGGTCAGTAGAGGTCCGAGGACATCGCCCACATGCGGATGTCGTTGGTGGGCGTGGTGACGATGGGGACCTCGCCGTCACCCCAGTAGATGGCGACGCCGCCGAGCCTCTTCACCACCAGCCGGGCGCCCGGGTGCCCGTACGTGCCGGAGGACCAGCAGACGCCCCCGGAGGCGGAGTAGACGACCAGGTTGCCGTCGGACTGCATGACCGCCTTGTACCCGCAGTGGTTCACGTGGGTGCCGGAGTTCCAGACGGCCAGCGGGTTCGGGGTGTTGTACCCGCGGTAGACGACCAGGTTGCCGTCGGACTGCATGATCAGCCGGGAGTTCTCGGAGTCGACGTGCCAGCCCGGGTAGAGCGGCTCGTCGTTCCAGAGCGTGTGGGTCGTCGGGTCGTACGCCGCCTGCGCGGTGCCGGCCCCCAGCATCGTCCCCGTCAGCGCCAGCGCCGTGGCCGCCACCCCGACGGCCATGCGTCGCACTGCCTTCACTGCCTTCATCCCCGGGTACCTCTTTCGTCCATATCGCGCCCGTGAAAGTTCGGGGCGCCCCGTGGGACTGACCATGGGGCAAGGCGGTAGACAAACGATGAACGATCCCGTTGATGGGCGCGGGCGGGACGGCTCAGCCCCGGTGCTCCTCGTCCTCGTGGGTGGCGGCGTGGTCGGCTCGGCGGCCTGCGGTCGGGCCGGACATCACCCGCCGGGCGTTGGCCTCGGCCTCGCGCTCGAAGCGGTCGGACGGGTCGCTGACGCTCAGCCCGGAGCCGTTGTCGGAGCCCGCCACGGGGCCCTGCCGCTGCTGGAGCACGTGGGTCAGCTCGTGGGCGAGGGTGTGCCGGTCGCCGCCGCCGTCGCCGATGACGACGTGGTTGCCGGAGGTGTAGGCGCGGGCGCCGATCTCGGCGGCGGAGCTCCGGGCGGCGCTGTCGTCGTGGATCCGGACGTCCGAGAAGTCGGCGCCCAGGCGGGCCTCCATGTCGGCGCGGGTGGCGCCGTCGAGCGAGCGGCCGCCGCTGCGCAGCACGTCGTGGACGGCGGCGGCGGAGCGCTGTACCTGGCCGGCCCGCTGGAGTCGTCGGACGACGGCGGCGTTCCCGACGGACGCCTGGAGGCCGAGCAGCGCGGGTGCTGGTGCGGGCGCGGGCGCGGGCGCGTGCGCGGGTGTCCGGGCGGTCGAGGGGGCGTGCGCCTTGTCGTCACTGTCGCTGGTCCTCATCGGCGTCCCTTCGGGTCGATGGCCGGTGAGTCCTGGATACCCCGCCCACACCCGGAGCGATAGGGACGGCGGGGGCAGCAACCCTGCCCACCGGGGGCAGCCACGCCCGCCGGTCGGTCCCCAACGCGCGGGCAGGGCAGGGGTTTTCGCCGTCGAGGGCAGGGCGTGCAGGCGAGGCGGCCATGGTGGATCAGTGAAGCCGGTACTCCTCGTGCGGGATGGCTCGTTCCCACACCGTTTCGAAGGCCGACTGCACCAACTCCACGACGGCCGGCTCGGTGCGCCATTCGCGGTCGACGACCTCACCGACGCCCGAGAAGTACGTGAAAAGTACCGACGACCCGTCGAACAGCCACAGGTCGGTGCCGGGCAGCGCGATGTCGGCCGCCTTCCGGCGGGGAAGCCAACGGACCTGTTCGCCCGCCCGGACGTTCGGGAACGTCACGTCGTACTCGTACCGGATGTAGTCGGTGACCGGTTCGGAGACGACCCGGGCACGCCTCATCACGAGACCGCGTGCCGTCGTCTCGGCCACCACGTCCAGGAACGGGCGCCACCAGGACGACCGCTCGGCGGCAGGGTCAAGGCGTTTGCCCTGCTGCCATGCGATGAACTCGGGGTCGCTGGGCTGGTAGGCGTCGCGCATCTCAAGGTGTACGGCGGAAACCTTGGACTCGGCCAGGCCCTCAAGTACCGGGTTCGTCATCGCTCCTACTCACTGTCGGGCTTGGGGATGAACTGAAGCATGATCTCGGGAAGCCTGATGATCGTCTCGTGATCGGGCACGTCGGTGGAGTGGCCGGGGATCGAACCGATCTCCTGACATGCCTTCACTTCGTTGTCCGTGGCCTTGTAGGACTGGATCAGCAAGTCTCCGGTTTCCTCGTCCAACCAGATCGTCGGCGAGTCCGTGTCCGGGGTGTTCGGGATGATGCCGAGGAACCTCAGGGCCATTCTCACTCCCGTAGTCGAGTGGGGTGCACCGGTGTGCGTGAGCCTCACCCTTCCGGTTGATCGCCGCCAAGAGGGCGGTAGGACGTTTGCCGCCCGCTCGTTGGGCTCCAACGAGCGGGCGGGTGCGGCCTCCTCCTACGGCACCTGGCCAACGCCAGATTGCCTTGCTGGACGCCGGATGGCGCGCGTGCACCGGTCAGTGGAGCTGGAAGTCCTCGTGCG
This sequence comes from Kitasatospora sp. NPDC088264, assembly GCF_040685715.1. Classification (NCBI taxonomy): domain Bacteria; kingdom Bacillati; phylum Actinomycetota; class Actinomycetes; order Kitasatosporales; family Streptomycetaceae; genus Kitasatospora; species Kitasatospora sp. NPDC088264. Next base: position 100,378 of record NZ_JBFBIR010000024.1, on the reverse strand, counting down.
GGACCGCCCGCTCCCAGACGGCCTCGAACGCGGAGTGGGAGAGCTTCACGGGTTGCGGGTCGGTGCTGATCTCGTCGTCGACGAAGTCGCCCTCGCCGCTGAAGTGGTGGACGACGAGCAGCCGCCCGTCGATGAGCCAGAAGTCGTTTCCGGGGAGCGCCAGGTCGGTCGTCTGCTGACGGGGGAGCCACCGGACCTGCTCGCCGGAGGCGATGTTCCGGAACGTGATCTCGTGTTCGAACCGGATGTACTCGCTCACCGGCTCCGACACCACACGGGCGCGCCGGACCTCGACGCCTCGGGCGGTGGTTTCGTGGATCAGCTGCAACCACGGGTTCCACCACGACGAGCGGTCGGCCGGGTCGTCCCGGTGCCCGTCGAGCCAGCGGAGGAACAGTGGGTCGTCCCGCATGTAGCCGTCGCGCATCTCAAGGTGAAGCGCGGAGCGGGTGCAGGATCGCAGCAGGTCCTCAAGTGGGGGATCTGCGGGCATCGTTCACCTCCGGGAAGAACTGCATCGTTCGTCTGGGAGATTCGACCACGGCCTCGACCCTCCGGGCGCCGATCTTCGCGGGACGGCCGGGGTTCGCGCGCAGCCGAGATGCTCGAAGAGGAGGTCACCGGCGTGGTCGTGTCGGAAGGCGGGAATCGGCCAACGATGCGTCATGGCGGGCTCTTTGAGGGCGGGAGACCGGCCGGGCAACGGGAGGTGCCCGCTCGTCGGGATCGACGAGCGGGCGAGGAAGCGTAGCTGTGGAGCGGGGCTGCCTCAGATGGCGAAGAGGCGGCGGCGGGGAGCGCGCGCGATGACCTTGGCGTGTTTGAGGGTGCCGGTGATCTCGATCCGGAGCCGGGGGCTGGTGGCGTCGCCGCCGCCGTTGGAGCGCTGCTTGACCTTGGAGAAGACGAGGGTGAGATCGTCGGTGTCGAGGGTGACGAGGCCCGGCGGGCTGATGATGAGCAGCTTGCCGTGCCGCAGGGCCGCGTCGATCAGAAGGGTGTCGGCCGTGATGACCGCTTCGGTGAAGTCGAGGGTGACCGTGCAATGTTTCGGCCGCAACTCGATGTGCCGGGGGACCACCCAGCGTCCGGTCCGGGTGTACTTGCCGCCGCGCTGGTCGATGACCAGCACGTCCTTCGGCGTGGGCACGGCCGACGCGAAGCTCGGCAGGTCGGTGGTCAGCTCAGCCAGCTCGGCGAGCGTCCGGGCCGAGAGCGCGGATTCCAGCCGGGCTTCGAGCTCCTCGGGGGTGAGCCGGCCGTCTGCGGCGGCGACCTGCAGCGTTTCTACGGTGCGGTCCCGGTCCTGATGGGATGCCCGTAGCGCGGGCAGGTCTCTCGACATGGGTCCACGCTAACCCAGTGCGGGCGGCCCGGAACAGGGAGCTGAGCGGAGGCGGTCAGCACCGAGTGTGCTGACCGCCGGGCGTGCGTGGAGTTCAGGCTCGGACGAGATGGTCGAACTCGCCGGCCTTGGCGCCGAGGAGGAAGGCGCGGAGTTTGGGGACGGTGGTGGTGACGATGACGTCGGGGTCGTCGGACTCGCGGAAGTGACGGAGGCTGTCGACCCCAGTCGCTAGTTCAAGACATGTGCTGCCGCCGTCTGCGTCGCTGAAGGATGACTTCTGCCAGGCAAGGTCGGACATCGGGCGCCTTTCACGTTTGAAGCTGGTAGATGAGGTGCTGAAGGAGTCCCCACGAGTCACGAGAGGAATCACGCCTGGGCTTCGACGCATCCACGGCCGGTAATGAGAGATCGCAGGCCTCGCGAAACTTCTGGTGGTAGGCCACTACATCTGATGGATCCCCAAGGTGAATAGCGCGCTTGGGCCCATCCAGGATGATGGTCGACAGCGCGGTGCACCCGGGGTCGCAGATCAGGAAGGCGCCTGTGTAGGGGACCTTCTTGGGGGCGTCGAATGGAATGATCTCGATCGTGACATTGGGTAGCTCCGCCATATCGACGAGGTGAAGAAGCTGCTCGTGCATGACCGACTTGCCGGCGAACCGCATCTGAAGAGCTGCTTCGTGGATGACGAATCGAAACTGACGCCTACTGTCGGTCAGGACGCGCTGCCGCTGTAGACGGAACTGGACGGCGGTCGCCGTGTCCCAACGGCCATCTTGGTAAGCATCCTTGTAGATAGCTTCGATATAGCCCGGGACCTGCAAGCTGCCGGGGATATGGAGCGTATCGAACACTGAGAAGGTCTGTGCCCTGTCCTCCGCCTCGGCCAGATCCAGCGCGAGTGTCGGAACTTTGCCCTCGAACTCGCTCCACCAGCCCTTGCCGCTGCTCCGCCCCATCTCGGTAAGACCCGCGCGGTATACCGGGTCCGTGCAGCCATAGGCGTCGAGCCAGACTTCGAGGCGTTCGGGGTTGAGAGTGATCCGACCAGCCTCGGTGTGGCTCACTGCCGGAACCTTCATACCGACCAGTGCCCCGGCGTCGGCAGACGACAGCCCGGCGGCTGTCCGCAGGTGCTGCAGCTCCTCGCCGAATCGGCGCTGCCGTTGGCTGATTGGTCCCTTGTATCCCACGATCGTCCTTCCCTGTCGGCGCAGTCTCGCGCACAACCCCTCCGGGATGCCACCAACGAGTGATGGCTGGTACGAGTCTCCTGGATCTGCTTGCAACCTTGCCAGACAGACCCCTACTCTCAGTGTTGCACTGATCACATGACGGAGCGTCAGTCCGGTTCATGGCGACGTTTCCGCCGATTCCCCTCCTCTCCTCCTGGGGTCTCCCATGCGTGCTTCCAACCCTCCCGACTGGACCGCCGCCCGCACCGAGCTGTGCGACCTCCTCACCACCGCCGGCTGGCCGCCCCCCACCATCTCCGACGCCGAACTCGCCCTCCACGAACTCTTCTTCAACGCGTGGAAGCACGCCGGGAGCCTCGCGCCCCTCGTCGTGCTGTCCCTCCTCAACCGCAGGCTCCGGGTCTCGGTCTGCGACGACAGCCAGACCCTCCCGCCCGAGCCGTGCGTCCCCGCCGACCCCCTCGCCCTCTCCGGCCGGGGCCTCCACCTCGTCCGTTCCCTCACCCACCGCTTCGGCACTGACCTGCGTAAGCAGGGCAAATCCGTCTGGTTCGAACTGCAGTTGGACGCCGCCTGATGCCTCTTCCCCGCCGCTACCCGATGCTGCCGACCGACCCCCGGATCCGGTACTACACCGACGACCACATCCGCACGCTCCTCGCCGAAGTCGACGAGCGCGGCCGCAGGTTCGGCCTCATCTTCCCCTCCGCGACCACCGACCGCACCATCGACGGCCGCATCCTCGTCCGCTTCAACACGGCCCCCGCCTCCACCCTCCTCAACCTCCTCTCCCTCCTCCTCGCCGCCGACCGAGACCGCGACGACCCGTGCGCTTTCTGATCGCGGCCGCCTTCGCCGTCCTCCTCGCCCTGGCGATCGCCACCGTCGTCCTGGGCGTCATCACCGCACTCAACGTTGCAAAGCCCGACGAGGAGGACCCCTGACATGTCCGACCCCGCCCCGGAGCCCGACTTCGGCCCCAACCCCCTGGCCAACGCCCTCGCCGCGACCCACTACGCCGTCGCCGCCGCCTTCAACACCCTCGCCCCCGGCGCCGCCCAGCCCGTCCCCGACGACTTCGACTGGCGCGAACTCGAAGCCTTCATCTTCCACTTGGGCTTCGCCGCCGACGACTCCGACGCCGCTCTCAACCTCTACCGCCTGCTCACCGCCGTCCAGCGCATCGCCTACCGCGAGGCCGCCGGTCGCAACGCCGCCGGGCACCCCGCCCGCCTCAACCCCCACCTCAACCCCAGCCCGAGCCCTCGCTCGTCCTCGACCGCGTTCACCCGTGGGAGTGGTGCCGGGTGAATGCCACCGACCGCGCCCCGCGCGGCCCCTAGCGTGGGCAGCGCCAAGCGCCAGCCACCCCAGGGGAGGGGACCCGACGTGTCCGACGTCGCCGAATACCTGCTGCTCTACGTCGAGGGCGACGCGGTCGTGGCGCACGACGCCGACCTGCGCCCGCACACGTTCCCCCTCCCGCCCGGCGAGCTGGGCGCCACCATTGCCCGGGCCGACGCGGCCGGCGGTGCGCAACTCCTGTTGACCGTCAGCTCGTCCGTGGTCATCTCCTGCCGCAAGATCTGACGGATCGTCAATCTCCGGGCGTGTTCCGCGCCGACCGCCGTCCGTGTCTGGTTGGCTACCCGGATGCGAGGCGACAGGCGCCTCCAAGTCAAAGGAACACCGGCATGACGACAGAGCGCACCAACCCGGCGGCCCGGCTCGGGTTCGAGCCCGGGCAGGTCGTCCAGGAGATCGGCTACGACGAGGACGTCGACCAGGATCTCCGCGAGGGCATCGAGGTGCTGATCGGCCAGGACCTCGTCGACGAGGACTACGACGACGTGGCCGACACCGTCCTGCTCTGGTTCCGCGAGGACGACGGCGACCTCACCGACGCCCTGGTCGACGCCATCGGCCTCCTCGAAGAGGGCGGCATGATCTGGCTGCTCACCCCGAAGCCGGGCCGGGGCGGCTACATCGAGCCCAGCGACGTCAACGAGGCCGCCCAGACCGCCGGCCTCGCCTCGACCAAGGCCATCAGCGCCGCTGCGGACTGGACCGGCATCCGCCTCATCGCCCCCAAGCGCTGACACCCCCGGAGCAGGAAGTCGGCCCCGCCGACTTCCTGCTCCACGCCCTTCGCCTCACCGCTGCGGCAGCTCGCACCCGTCCGGCCCGCAGACCTCGCCGCTGCCCTCACCGCCGGCGCCGCCGACCAGCAGGGGCACCGCCACCCGGCTCTCCCAGGCCTGCTCCAGTGCCGCCGTGAACGTCTCGGCGGGCTGGGCGCCCGAGACCCCGAGCCGCCGGTCGAACACGAAGAACGGGACCCCGGTGGCGCCCATCGCGCCCGCCGTCGCCTCGTCCTCGCGTACCGCCTCCGCGTAGGCGTCCGGATCGGCCAGCACCGCCGCCGCGGCCTCGCCGTCCAGCCCCGCCTCGACGGCCAGGTCCACCAGTCGCCCTTCCGCGAACGCGGATCGCGCGTCGGCGAAGTTGGCCCGGTACAGCGCGTCCAGCAGCTGCCCCTGCCGCCCGTGGTCCTTGGCGAAGTGCAGCAGGCGGTGCATGTCGAAGGAGTTCGCCGCGTCGCGCCCCTCGCGGAGGTACGCCAGCCCCTCCCCGTGCGCGTTGTCCGCGATCCGCGCCTCCGCCGCTTCGGCCTGGTCCAGGCTGAGCCCGTACTTGGCGGCGATCAGCGGGACGACCGGCCGCGCCTCGGCCGGCGAGTGGGGGTCGAGTTCGAAGGAGCGGTGGACGACCTCCACGTCCCCGCGGTGGGGGAACCGCTCCAGGGCCTGCTCGAACCGGGCCTTGCCGATGTAGCACCACGGGCAGTTGATGTCGGTCCAGATCTCCACGCGCACGGCGTCGCTCCCGTCTCCAGCCGTGCGGGGCCTTCCCGCACCCGGCTCCGTGGTCAACGCCGACGACCACCTGAATATTTCTCGTGATGAAATATTCAGGTGCCCGACGGGACCGGCCTCACCGCAGCCGCGCCGTCGCGAGGTGGATCCTGAACCCGTACGGGAGGTGCCCGTCCGCCGAGCCCGACGCCGCCCGGGCCTCCGTGAGGAACGCCTCGTGCAGGACGGCGCAGGCTCCTCGTCGAGCGCTGGGATGCGCCGGTCTGCGGGGGGCCGTGAGCAGGAAGTCGGCCCGGTCGACTTCCCACGCACGGGGTCGCCGGTCAGCAGGAGATGTTGCCGCCGCCGACGTCGGTGCCGAGGACGCCGACGAACTTCTTGTAGAGGTTGATGCGGTCGTTGCGCTCGTCCGGGTTCTTGCCGTTGCACTCCAGGTCGCCGTTGATGCTGCGGATGGTCTCGCCGAAGCCCTTGCCGTTGACGATGGCGTCGTGCGCGGTCATCGTCCCGGCGCCCTTCTGGGTGTTCCAGAACCAGAGGCCGGTCTTCCAGGAGACGGCCGGGTCCTTCTCGGCCAGGTAGGGGTTGTTCAGCAGGTCGATGTGCAGGGCGTCGCCCGCGGCCTTGTAGTTGAAGTTCCAGCTGATCTGGAGCGGGCCGCGCCCGTAGTAGGCGCTCTTGCCGGCGGGACAGCCGTAGGGCTGCGAGGCGTCGCAGTAGTGGCTGTAGTTGGCGGTGTTCTGCTCGACGACGTACTTCAGGCCGCCGGTCTCGTGGCTGACGTTGGCGAGGAACGCCGCGGCCTCGCGCTTGCGGGTGGCGTCGTTGCCGGTGGTGGTGAACCCGGGGTAGGCGCTGAGGGCGTCGGTCAGGCCGCGGTAGGTGTAGAAGGAGTTCCGGCTCGGGAACATCTGGTTGAACTGGGCCTCGCTGACCACGAACGAGGCGGCGGCCGCTGGTGTGGCGTGCCCGGTGAGGGCGGTGGTGCCCAGGGCGACGGTGCTCAGGACGGCGGCCGAGGCGGCCATGGACAGGGTGCGGGAGAGCTTCATCGTCACTTCTCGCTTGTCGTCGGGGTGGGGGTGCTCCGGTGGGTGCACCGGGGGGTGCTTCGGGAGCGAAGCGTCGGGAGCGAAGCGTCGGGAACATCGTGGTGCGCCGATTCCGGGAAAAGGCGCCGACCAGCACCCAAACCACTCGTTCGGGGTGTATCCGACCTAGAGGTGAGCGCGATTCAGGCCAATTCCAGCTCGTCCGACACACCGGCAGATTGATCATCCGGTCATCAGATACGCGGGATAGCCTCGTCCGCGCACAAGGCAGACACCGCGAGCGGGGGGACGACCACATGGGGCACGCCGACGACGAGGGCGACGAGCGGCTGGCGGCGGAGGGCGAGGTGGCGGTGGCCCGGCTGGCCATCGACTCCGGAGACCTCCCGCACGCCGCCGACCACCTGGCCGACGCGATCCTCGCCGACCCCCAGCTGCCCGAACTGTACGAGGCGCTGGCCGAGTTGTGCGCCGCCGCCGGAGGACCGGCCGCCGCCCGCGACCTGTTCCCGCTGGACGGCCAGGTCTACCTGGGCACCGTCGCCTGCCGGGCCCACGTCGAGGCCGCCGCCGGGGACTGGGACACCGCCGTCGGCCTGCTCGCCTCCGCGATCCAGTACGAGCCCGCGAGACCCTGGGCGCACACCGCCTGGCTCGCCCGCGAGGACCTGCCCGCCCTCGTCGACCCGGACGCCGTCGCCCAGGCGGTGGCCCGGGCCGCCGGCGGACTGCCCGACCCGCTGCCCGCCGAACTCGCCGAAGCCGTCCAGCCGTTCGAGGACTTCGTCCAGTCCGTGGTGGCCCGCCACGGCGACCACGCCTTGCTGCTCGCGATGGCCTCCGGCCTCACCCGCCGCCTCGGCGCCACCGACCGCGCCGTCGAACTCGCCGAACTGGCCCACCTGCTGGCCCCCGGCTACCTGCCGTCCGTGATGCTCGGCAACGCCCTGCGCGCGCACGGCCGGCCGGAACGGGCGCTCGCCGTCTGGGAGGCCGAACTGGCCCGGGTCGAACCGGAGCGGGACAACTCCAGCAGCTACCTCGCCGTCGACGTCGCCGAGTTGTACGGCGCCCTCGGCCGCCCCGCCGACGGCCTGCCCTGGCTGGACCGCGTGCTCGCCACCGAACCCGACCACCCCAAGGCGGCCCCCGCCCGGTACGGCCTGCGGCACGCCGCCGACGGCGACCCCGCCCACCTGCTCGCCCTGGCCGACCACCACCGCGCCCACCCGGACCACGAGTACGCCCAGGACCTGCTGGAACGGCTCAGCCACCGGGAACCCTGGCTCGGCATGGTCTCCGGCGCCACCGAGGCGACCGTCAACGTGCTGCACCAGCTGCTCGCCGCCCCCGGCACCACCCGCGACAGCGAGATCGAGTGCAGCGCCTCCGCCGTGGAACCGCCCAGCTCCCTGCTGGCCGTCCGCCTCGCCCTGCCGCGCGCCACCGTCGACTACCGGTCCGTCGCCGAGCCCGACCCCCGGCTCCCGCTGGCCGAACCGGCCACCCGGATCTGGGCCTGGGACGGGACCGACCCGCGCCCGGCCGTCGCCCCGCCCGCACCGGACAGCGCCGAACTCGTCCGGGCCACCGCCGAGATCGTCTGGGCGACCGTCCCCGCCGCCTACGACCACGCCGTCCGGCTGGCCGGGCTGCCGCTCGACGACCTGCTCGGCGCGCTCGTCCACCCGCCGATGCCCCGGGAGGACGACCTCGGCCGGGCCCTGCTCGCCCACCAGCCCGAACTGTGGGTGCGGGCCGTCCAGGTCTTCGCCTGCCTCGGCATCGCCCACCACCGCACCGACCAGCCGTGGGAGGACTCCGACCGCCGCCGCGTGCTGGTCGACCTGCTGCTCGGGCCCGAGGACTGGGTGGTCGAGGCGGCCGGCTTCGCCCTCGTCGCGATCGGCTGGACGCACCCCGAGACCCGCGCCGACATCGCCGACCGGCTCCGGCAGCGGCTGCACTACAGCGCCCGGGCCCGCCGCACCCGCGTGGTGACCGTCCTGCGCTCGCTCGCCGCGCTGGCGCTCACCGCGCCCTGGCTGCCCCGGGCCGACCTCGACCTGGCCCGGCGGCTGATCGAGCGGGCCGAGGCCCAGGAGGCCAGGGAAGCCCGGGAAGCCGGGGAAGCCGGGGAAGTCGGGGAAGTCGGGGAAGCCCAGCAGGCCGAGGTGGCGCCCCAGGAGCAACCGGAACCCCGCCCCGGCCTCCTGCGCCGCCTCTTCCGGCGCGCCTGACGGGCGCTACAACAGAGGTCGGCGGGCTACGCCCGTCACCCGATGCCCGGCAGCGGATCCTGGTCGACGTCGAAGCGCGCGACCCGCTCCGCCGGATCGCGGCACTCCGGGCCGAGCCGCAGGATCCGCGACTCCGGGTCGTGCAGCGGGCGATGGCAGCGGCGGCAGGTGACGCGGGGCCGGATGGCCTCGGGAGTGTCGGTGCCCGGGATCGGGTCCGGGCCGCCACCGGTCGAGCCGCCGCCACTCGGGCCGTTGCTGGTCGGGCCGTTGCTGGTCGGGACGCTGGTCATGGGGAGACGGTAGCCCGGCCTCGGGGAACACCGGTACAGCGGTTGGCGCCGAGCTTGATCATGGTCGGCTAGGACCTCTCTTTCGGATCTTGTCGAATCAGCGCGGCATCGGGCGGCCGGGAAGACCGGAGTGAGCACGCCTGAACGTCTGCGTGGAACGGGAGAGGAGCCGGCGTCGACTGGCTGATCGGCTTCTGGACGCGGGGTCAGCCGTGGTACTCAAAGTCCTCGATGCAGAAGCAGGCCGCGCTGACCGAGGTGTCCCCTGCCCGCTCCGCCCGTGCCCACACCTGAGAGTCGCCCGGGCTGATGTCCCCGCCGCAACCCATGCGCAGGTCCAGGCCGCGGTCCTGGATGTAGCGGATGATGTCCGCCTCGACGGCGGAGGGCTTGCGGCCGATCAGTTCGATGCCGTAGAGGGACACTAGGGGGCCGCTGCGCCCGTGGACGCTCACCCGGACCAGCACGGAACCCCTGCCCGCCTGCGACGCGTAGAAGTAGTGCGCGCTCGCCCCAGCCCGGGCGTAGTACTCCTTGCTCACGTGCCACTCCTCGGGAGTGCCCTGGTCCTCCCAAGGGCTGCCCACCGGGAAGGGGTGGCGGCCCCAGCCCTCGGCCGGCACCTCGCCGTCCAGGGCGGCCGACACCTGCTGCGGACTCATCCCGAAGCGCAGCGGACCGACTCCCTCCAGCGGGGTGCAGTACCACCGCTGTCGGTCCCCCTGCTTCCTGTTCCTCAGGCTGGCTGCGCCGCAACCGGGACCGCGGCCTGCTCCGCTTCCGGCACTGGCCGTCCCGGACCCGCCGCCCTCGGTGCCGCGCTCGACGGGCTCTTCAGCAGCAGGGCGCAGGCCAGCGCGGCCAGCAGGGCGAGGCCGGCGGAGACCAGCAGGCACAGCCGCATGCCGTCCAGGAAGGAGTTGCTCAGCGCGGTCAGGGCCTGTCCCGTGGCGGGGCCGAGGTCGAGTCCGGCGACGGCGCCCAGGCCGTGTTCGCGGGCGGAGTCCAGGACACGCGCGCCGGTCTGGGCCGGGACGCCGGCGTTCGCGAGCTGTGCGGGCAGGGCGTTCAGGGCACGGGTGGTGAGCAGCGCCCCGAGGACGGCGGGGCCGAGCGCGGCGCCGACCTGGCGGATCGCGTTGTTGCCGGCCGCGGCCATCCCGGCCAGGTGGAAGGGAACGGCGGAGACTGCGGAGGCGGTCATCGGGGTGAGCACCGCGCCCATGCCGAGTCCGAGCAGCACCAGTCGCCAGGTCAGCGCCGCGTAGGAGGTGTGGGCGTCGACGCCGGTCATGGCGAACATCGCGGCGGCGACCAGCGCCAGCCCGGAGGTGATCAGCACCCTCGGCGGGATCCGGTGCATCAGCCGTCCGACAGGGAGGCCGGCCACCAGCGAGGTGCCGGACACCAGCACCATCCGCAGTGCCGCCTGCATGGTGCTCAGGTGCTGGACCAGGCCGAAGTACAGGCTGAGCACGAAGAAGAAGCCGATCAGGCCGAGGAAGCTGACCACGGCCACCAGTGCGGTGGCGGTGAACGCGGGGCTGCGGAACAGCGCCAGGTCCAGCATCGGGCTGGTACTGCGGAGTTCCACCAGGACGAAGGCTCCGGCGGCGACCGCGCCGAGCGTCAGCGCGGTGATCACAGCGGGTTCGTCGAAGCCGTCCGCGCCGCCCTCGATGACGCCGTAGACCAGTGCGGTGACGGCGGTGGCGGCGGTGATCTGGCCGGGCCAGTCGAGCCGGCGGCCGTGCGGGGCGCGCGAGTCGGGCAGCCGGAACGCGGCGACGGCCAGCAGGGCCACGGAGAGCGGTATCGGCAGCAGGAAGATCCAGCGCCAGGTGGTGTGCTCCAGCAGGGCGCCGCCGATCAGCGGGCCGACGGCGAGCGGGGCCGTCAGGCTCATCGCCCAGAAGCCGATGAACTTGCCCCGCTCACGGTGGTCGGGCACGGCATGGCTGATCAGTGTGAGTGTGGTGGGCAGCAGAGCGGCGGCGCCGATGCCGGAGACCGCCTGCCCGACCCACAGTGCCTGCACCGAGCTGGACAGCAGCGAGATCGCGGCGCCCAGCGCACAGAAGACCATGCCGGTCTGGAAGACCTTCTTGCGGCCGTGGACATCGCCCCAGACGCCGGTGGTCAGGATCAGCGCGGCCATCGGCAGCACGAACGCGTCCGACACCCAGGACAGTTCGGAGGTCGACGTGCCCAGCGCGCGCTGGATCGCCGGCAGGCTCACCGACACGGTGGTGACGGGCAGGTAGGCGACGAAGACACCCAGGCAGGCCATGACGAGCGTGGCGGCCCGTCCGGCCCTGAGGTCCGGCGTCGTTGTGGAGTTCACGGGGTCGTTCCTTCGGCTGCTGCGGGGGAGGCCCCGCATTCTCGGAGCGCCGCCGGGAGCGTGCGCCCGCTCCCGGGGGCGACGGCCGATGGCAGCCGCCCGTGGAGCCGCCGATCAGCTTCTCCCCGAAGCACCCGAAACCCGCAGTCGATCCCAAGAAGCCTCCCGGAACCTCCGCCTGAGCGCCTGGCGATGGGACCATTCCTCCATGGCTGATGATCTGGACCGCAAAATCATCCACGGTTTGCAGTGCGCGCCCCGGGTCTCGTTCCGGCGGCTCGGGGAGGTCATCGGCGTGTCCGAACAGACTGTGGCGCGCCGCTACGCCGCCCTGCGGCGGGACGGCCTGCTGCGCGTCGTCGGACTGGGCAACCTGAACGCCGACGGCCAGGCGGAGTGGATCGCCCGGCTGCGCTGCCGACCTGATGCGGTGGCACCGCTGGCCCAGTCACTGGCCCGCCGGTCCGAGGTGGCGTACGTCGGCATCGCCTCCGGCGGCTCGGAGATCATCTGCATCATCCGGTCCCCCGCCGGAACCGACCATGACGACCTGCTGCTGCGCCAGCTGCCGCGAGCGGGCGCGGTCCTGGACGTGAACGTCGACCTGGTCGTGCGTATCTACGGCGGTCCCGGAACCGCGCCCTGGACCGACCCCGACGCCTCGCTCACCCCCGAACAGGTGCGGCGGCTGACCTCCGGCCACCCCACCCCGGCAGTGGCCTCGTCGACGCCCCTGGGTGAACAGGACCTGCCGCTGCTGCGCGCGCTCGCCGAGGACGGCCGGGCCACCCATACCCACCTGGCCAAGGTCACCGGCTGGTCCAAGCCCCGGGTCGCCCGTCGCCTGGAGGCACTGGAGGCAGCAGGCTCGCTCACGTACGACGTCGACACCCTGGCCGAGCGCCTCGGCTACCGGCTCAACGCCACCCTGTGGCTGCAGGTCGACCTACCGCGGCTGCACCAGGTCGGCGAGGAGGTCGGCGGCCACCACGAGTGCGCGTTCGTCGCCGCGATCAGCGGACGCCACAACCTGATGGCCGTGGTCGCCTGCCGGGACACCCCCGACTTCTACCGTTACCTCACCGGCCGCCTGGCCCACGTCGAGGGCATCCGCGGCTACGAGATCAGCGTCCGGGTGAACCGGCTCAAGCAGTCCGCCTCGCTCATCCACCACGGGCGGCTGATCCACCCGGCGCTCGTATGACGCCGGCACCGGGCTGCCGAACCGCCGAGCGACCGCCCCCGTCGCTCCGTCGAGCTGTCGGCGGGGCCGTGAAAAGATCCCCCCATGGCCACGGACCGCAGCAGCGCAGGAGATCCGGCGCGCACCCTCGCCCTGCTCTGGGGGCTGACCGCCGAGGAGAAGCCCGGCCGGCGCGGCCCGCGGCAGGCCCGGTCGACCGGCGAGATCGCCGCCGTGGCCATCGCCCTGGCCGACGCCGAGGGCGTGGACGCCGTCACCATGCGCCGGGTGGCGCAGGAGCTGGGGCTGTCCCCGATGGCGCTGTACACCTACGTCCCCGGCAAGGCCGAACTGCTCGACCTGATGCTGGACACCGTCTACGCGACGACGCCGCGCAGCACCCCCGCCGACGACGGCTGGCGGGCCAGGGTGACCGCCGTCGCCGACGACAACCGGGCGCTGCACCGAGCCCACCCGTGGGTCTCGGCGGTCTCCACCAGCCGCCCGCCGCTCGGCCCGGGCCTGATGGCCAAGTACGAGTACGAGCTGCGCGCCTTCGAGGGCACCGGCCTGCCCGACGTCGAACTGGACGCGGCGCTCACCCACCTGCTGGGCTTCGTCCAGACCTGCGCCCGGATGGCCGCCGACGAGCGCGCCGCCCGGCAGGACAGCGCGATGACCGACGCGCAGTGGTGGGCCGCCAACGCCGAGCTGCTCGCCAAGGTCTTCGACGCCGAGCGCTACCCGGTCGCGGCCCGGGTGGGCGCCGCCGCCGGCGAGGCCCACGGCGGCGCGTACGACCCGGACCACGCGTACGCCTTCGGCCTGGCCCGCGTGCTGGACGGGCTGGCGGCCCTGATCAGCGAACGCTAGGCCGGGCGTCGTACTCCGCGCGGGCGGCCTCGACGGCGGGGACCCGCTGCTCGGACCAGTGCGCGAGGGCGGCGACCAGTTCGGCGGCCTCCCGGCCGAGCGGGGTGAGGCTGTAGTCGACCCGGGGCGGGATCACCGGGTGGGCCTCGCGGTGCACGAAGCCGTCGCGTTCCAGCGTCTGCAGGGTCTGCGCGAGCATCTTCTCGCTGACGCCGGAGACCCGTCGGCGCAGTTCGCTGAAGCGGTAGCCGCGCTCGCGCAGCGCGCCGAGCACGAGGACGCCCCAGCGGCTGGTGACGTGCTCCAGCACGCCCCGGGACGGGCACATGCGGTCGAACACGTCCGCCGGCGGCAGCTCGCGCACCGGGACGGCCGGGCGGCCTTCCTCCAGGGTCTTCATGACTGTCCTGCCATTACCTTCATGTCAGTACCGTACTTTGAAGTGCGTACTTTCGAAAGGTTAGTGCAGTCCCTAGGGTGAGTTTCGAGGCGGGAACCCCGTCGAGGCAGAAACCCACCCAAGGAGCATCCCCATGTACGTCGTCACCGGTGCCACCGGCCAGCTCGGCCGTCTCGTCGTCGAGGGCCTGCTGGCCGCGGTCCCCGCGAGCGAGGTGGCGGTCGCCGTCCGCTCCGCCGAGAAGGCGGCCGACCTGGCCGCGCGCGGGGTGGCCGTCCGCGTGGTCGACTACGACGACCCGGCGTCCCTGGCCGGCGCCTTCGCGGCCGGTGACCGGGTGCTGCTGATCTCGGGCAGCGAGGTCGGCCGGCGGATCCCGCAGCACCGCGCGGTGGTCGACGCGGCCCGTGCGGCCGGCGTCGCGCTGTTCGCCTACACGAGCGCGCCGGGCGCGGCGACCTTCCGGCTGGCCGACGAGCACAAGGCGACGGAGGAGCTGATCCGCGCATCCGGCCTGCCGTCCGTCCTGCTGCGCAACGGCTGGTACACCGAGAACTACCTGGGCGACGCGGCCGGCACGGTGGCGCGCGGCGTGGTGCTCGGCAGCGCCGGGGACGGCCGGGTGGCCACCGCCCCGCGCAAGGACTACGCGGACGCGGCGGTCGCCGTGCTCCTCGGCGAGGGCCACGAGGGCCGGGTGTACGAGCTGAGCGGCGACGCCGCGTGGAGCCTGGCGGAGCTGGCGGCCGAGCTGGCGCTGGTCTCCGGGCAGCCGGTCGCGCACCAGGACGTGGCACCGGCGGAGCACCTCGCGGCGTTGGTCGGCGCGGGCCTGCCTGAGGGCTTCGCCGAGGTGCTGGTGGACGTGGACGCGGGCATCGCCCGTGGCGAGCTGGCCGGCACCCCGGGCGACCTGGCCCGGCTGATCGGCCGCCCGACCGTCCCGCTGGCCGAGTCGGTGCGCGCCGCGCTCCGGGCCTGAGGCGCTCCAGGCCTGAGGCGCTCCGGGCCTCAGGTCCTCCCGCACTCCGGACCCGCCGTGGGCCCGCGTTTCCCGAGGTCAGCGATGTCATGACCAAAATGCGGAAACGGAGATGACAGCCTGCCCCTCCGCCCGCTACCGTCACCTCGACACACGCGCGCGGAGGGCAGGCGGCCATGCCAGAGACAACCCAGCAGGACAGCGGCCGAGGCCTCTGGTACGGCGTCGCGGCCTACGGCATCTGGGGCCTCTTCCCCCTGTTCTGGCCACTGCTGGAGCCCGGCGCCGCCGACGACATCCTGGCCAACCGGATGGTCTGGTCCCTGGTCGCCGTGGTGCTGCTGCTGATCGCCCAGCGGCACTGGAGCTGGATACGCCCGCTGCTGCGCCAGCCCCGCCGGCTCGCCATGCTGGCCGGCGCGGCCACGGTGATCTCGATCAACTGGGGCGTCTACATCTGGGGCGTCAACGCCGGGCACGTCGTCGAGACCAGCCTCGGCTACTTCATCAACCCGCTGGTCACCATCGGCTTCGGCGTCCTGGTGCTCAAGGAGCGGCTGCGGACGGCGCAGTGGGCGGCGGTCGGTGTCGGCGCGGCCGCCGTCGCGGTGCTCAGCGTCGCGTACGGGCGGCTGCCGTGGATCGCGCTCACCCTGGCGCTCTCCTTCGCCACGTACGGGCTGCTGAAGAAGAAGGTCGGGCTGAGCGGCCTGGAGAGCCTGGCGGCGGAGAGCGCCTTCATGTTCCCGTTCGCGCTCGGCTACCTGGTCTACCTGGAGGTCAGCGGGCGCGGCACCTTCGGCCACACGGTGGCCGGCTCGTACGGCTGGGGGCACTCCGGGCTGCTGCTGCTCAGCGGCGTGATCACGGCGATCCCGCTGCTGTTCTTCGGCGCGGCGGCCGTGCGGGTGCCGCTGACCGTGCTCGGGCTGCTCCAGTACCTGGCGCCGGTGTTCCAGTTCCTGATCGGCGTGGCGGTGTTCCACGAGTCGATGCCGCCCGCCCGCTGGGCCGGCTTCGGCCTGGTCTGGCTGGCGCTCGCGGTGCTCACCTGGGACGCGCTGCGCCAGGTACGGGCCGACCGCGCGGGGCGGGCCGCGGCTGTGCCGCAGCCCGCCCCCGCCGAGGCGGCGGTCAGGCGCTGATCCGCCCCTGCTGGTCCGCTCCCGCCGAGGCGGCGGTCAGACGCTGATGTCCCGGCTGGTGAAGCGGGACCAGGCCGTCGCGCCGAACACGGCGACGTAGGCGGCCTGGAGGCCGAGGTCCTTCCACACGCCGTCCCAGTACATCGGCTGGCGCAGGAGGTCCGCGAAGCTGAGCCAGTAATGGGTGAACAGGAACGGCCTGACGGCGTCCAGCTGCGGGAAGGCGTCCAGGATCTGCACGGTGACCACCAGCCCGACGGTCGCCGCCATCGCCGCGATGCCGCTGCCGGTGAGCGTGGAGACGAACAGCCCGATCGCCACCAGCCCGGCCAGCGAGGCCGCCACCACCCCGGCCACGAGCACCGCCCGCAGCAGCGCGTCGCCGAAGCCGATGGTGTCGCCGGAGATCAGCGTCACCTCGCCGAGCGGGAACAGCGCGGCGCCGGTGGCCAGGGCCGCCGCCGCGACCGCCACGGTGGCGGCCAGGCAGAACACCAACCCGGCGGTGAACTTGGCGGCCAGCAGCCGGGTGCGCCCGGCCGGCGCGACCAGCAGGTAGCGCAGCGTCCCGGTGGCCGCCTCGCCGGCGACCGAGTCCCCGGCGACCACGCCGACCGTCATCGGCAGGAACACCGGCAGCGCGACCGCGAGGGCGGTGAAGACCAGGAACAGGCCGTTCTGGGTGGTCTGCGCGATGAAGTTCACCCCGCCGCCGCCCTCGTGCGGGCTGCCCGTGTTGAGCTTGACGACCACGCCGATCAGGATCGGCAGCACCGCCAGGATCCCCAGCAGCACCTTGGTGCGCATCCGGCGGAAGGTCAGGTGCAGTTCGTTGCGGAACAGCGCCAGGAACCCGGCCGCCGTCTGCGGCCTCCGCCCGGTCCGGACCGGCACCGCCCCGGCCTGCGACATCCCGGCCTGCGACAGCTCAGCCTGCGACATCGAAGCCCTCCCCGGTCAGCGCCACGAAGGCGTCCTCCAACGTGCCCCGCTCCAGCCCGAACCCGTGCACCCGCACCCCGGCCTCGACCAGCGCCGCGCACAGCTTCGGCAGCGCCTCCTCGACCGGGGAGCCGAGCGAGCCGAGCGCGCCGAGCTCGCCGTCCACCCGCCCGTCGCCGGGCAGCAGGGAGCCGACCCGGTGGGCCGCCAGTACCTCCACGGCGTGCGCCACGTCCGGCGTGCGGACCACCAGTCGGCCCTGCGCGCGGGCGGCCAGTTCGGCGACGGTGCCCTGCACCACCAGCCGGCCCCGGGACATCACCGCCGCGTGCGTGCAGACCTGCTCGATCTCGTCCAGCAGGTGCGAGGAGAGGAACACCGTGGTCCCCTCCGCCGCGACCTCCCGCACCAGCGCCCGGATCTCGCGCATGCCCTGCGGATCCAGCCCGTTGGTGGGCTCGTCCAGCACCAGCAGCTCGCGCGGCTGGAGCAGCGCCGACGCCAGGCCGAGCCGCTGCTTCATGCCCAGCGAGTACGCGCGGGCCTTCTTGGCCGCCGCGGCGCTCAGCCCGACCCGTTCCAACGCCGTCTCGACGCGCAGGCGCCGGGTGCGCGGGTCGGCGGTCGGGTCGGCGGCGTCGAACCGGACCAGGTTGTCCCGCCCGGAGAGGAAGCCGTACAGCGCCGGGCCCTCGATCAGCGCGCCCACCCGGGGCAGCACGGAGGCGACGGACTGCGGCATCGGCTCGCCGAGGACGGTGGCGACGCCGGAGGTGGGGGCGATCAGGCCCATCAGCATCCGGATGGTGGTGGTCTTGCCGGAGCCGTTCGGGCCGAGGAAGCCGAAGACGGAGCCGCGCGGCACGCTCAGGTCCAGGCCGTCCACGGCGAGCTGGCCGCCCCGGAAGCGCTTGGTCAGACCGCGGGTCCTGATCACGTCGTCGGGCCGGGAGGAGCCGGGGGAACCGGGGGAGGAGGTGGAGGGGGAGGTGGAGGTGGAAGGCACGGGGCCCGGGCGCTGCTCGGCGCCCGGACCCCCGGCCGACTCCGTAACGTCCCCCGTTACGGGAGCCTTCGTCATCCGTCAGTTCACCCCGGCGGCGTGCTGGAGCACCGGCAGGGTCACCGCGCCGGCGAACACCCGGCCGTCGTCGGTGACCAGGACGTTCACCACCTTGGTGCTGATCAGCGTGCCGCCGCCGACCGGCTTGCCGAGCGACTTCACCAGCGCCTGCGGGTTCAGGGCCGCGCCCCGGCCGCCGTGCTTGCCGCCCTTGCCGCCGTCCTGCGGCGCGTCGACGGCGCCGCCGGGCAGCTGCGCCGAGACCACGGTCGTCCAGCCCTCGCCGATCACGTTCACGCCGCCGTGGTCCCGGCCCGAGGCGTCCTGACCGGCCTGGCCCCCGGGCGCGGAACCCTTGGGCGCGAAGCCCTGCGGCACCTCACCCTTGGCGCCCTCGTCCGCCTTGTGCTCCGTCACCTTGGCGCCCTTGGGCACGGTGAAGTCGAAGGTCTTGGCGGCCGGCTTGGCGAAGGACACGTCGGTGAAGTGGACGTCCAGCACGGTGGAACCGTCGACGCCCTTGACCACCACCGAGAGCGGCACCCCGTTGTCGGCGGCGACCGCGATCCGGACCTCGGCGACGGTCGAACCGGACTGCGCGGGCTTGACGCTCAGCTGGTACGCCTTCTGCCCGGCCACGTTGGCGGTGCCGGCCACGGTGACCGACGTGGTGCCCGCGCTCGCGGTCAGGAACTGCCGGGCGGCCTCCTGCGGGGTCGTCGGCACCCCGGTCAGCGGTGCCCCGGCGTGCTTGCCGGCGGTGTCGGGGTGCTGGGCGGGCGCCTGGCCGGTCAGGCGCACGGCGGTGTTGGTCGAACTGTCCCAGGCCCAGGCCTGGTCGCCGTTGTGGACGACGGTGTAGCCGGCCATGTCCTCCAGCAGGTCGACCCGCTGGCGGTCCGGGCCGTCCACCGCGACCCGCAGCGTCTGGTCGCCGCCGAGCAGGCCGAGCAGCTTGGCCTGCGGGTCGGCCGAAGAGGAGCCCTGGCCGCCGCCGCGCCCGGCCGCCGCGCCGAGCCCGCCGGCCGCGACGCCCAGCAGCTGGCTGGGCAGGCCGAGGTCGGTGGAGACGGACACCGTGCCGGAGAGGCTCTGCGCGTCGGAGCCGAGCACCTTGGCCACCAGCTGCTCCGGCGTCAGCGAGGGAAGTTCGGGCGGGGCGTCGGCGGCCAGTGCGGGCACCAGGCCGATCCCGGCGGCGATCACCGCGGCCACCGTCAGCGGCACCCCGGCCCGCACCAGCATGCGCCGCCGGGAGCGGTACGGCACGCCGCCGTCCACGTTGTCCCCCGCCGCCGTGTCATTGGTCATGGCGTCCTCAACTCCTCTACGAACACGAGCGATTGGCTGTGCCCTTCCATTAGAGGCCCGCACTCCGGCCCCGTCATCGCCCTGCGGGGCCAGTTCGGGGTCAACCTCGCGGGTACATCGACCCTGAGACGCCCTCAGGGTTGGCTACTCCGAACGTACGACACCTGGCGTAGGGTCGCGCCATGGACGGAACCGCCATGGACGCAAGCAACCCCCCGACCGCTAACGCGATGCGGCGCGCCCTGCGCCGAGCCCGGGACGGCGTCGCCCTGGACGTCACCGAGACCGCGGTGCTGCTCCAGGCCAGAGGCGAGGACCTGAACGACCTGTGTGCGAGCGCCGCCCGGGTCCGCGACGCGGGGCTGGCGGCGGCCGGGCGGCCCGGCGTCATCACCTACTCCAAGAGCGTCTTCATCCCGCTCACCCGGCTCTGCCGCGACAAGTGCCACTACTGCACCTTCGTCACCGTCCCCGGCAAGCTGCGCCGGGCCGGCCACGGGATGTTCATGTCCCCCGACGAGGTGCTGGACGTCGCCCGGCGCGGGGCCGAACTCGGCTGCAAGGAAGCCCTGATCACCCTCGGCGACAAGCCCGAGGACCGCTGGCCCGAGGCCCGCGAGTGGCTCGACGCGCACGGGTACGACGACACCATCGCCTACGTGCGGGCGATGTCGATCCGCATCCTGGAGGAGACCGGCCTGCTCCCGCACCTCAACCCCGGGGTGCTCGGCTGGACGGACTTCCAGCGGCTCAAGCCCGTCTCCGCCTCCATGGGCATGATGCTGGAGACCACCGCCACCCGGCTGTGGAGCGAGCCCGGCGGCCCGCACTTCGGCTCGCCGGACAAGGAACCGGCCGTCCGGCTGCGGGTGCTGGAGGACGCCGGGCGCAGCTCCGTCCCGTTCACCAGCGGCCTGCTGATCGGCATCGGCGAGACGTACCAGGAGCGCGCGGAGTCGCTGTTCGCGCTGCGCAAGGTCTCCCGGGCCTACCACGGCGTCCAGGAGCTGATCCTGCAGAACTTCCGCGCCAAGCCGGACACGGCGATGCGCGGCATGCCCGACGCCGAACTGGACGAGCTGGTCGCCACCGTGGCGGTGGCCCGGCACGTGATGGGCCCGGCGGCCTGCCTGCAAGCGCCGCCGAACCTGGTGGACGGCGAGTACGGGCGGCTGATCGCGGCCGGCGTCGACGACTGGGGCGGCGTCTCCCCGCTCACTCCCGACCACGTCAACCCCGAACGCCCGTGGCCGCAGATCGAGCGGCTCGCCGAGCGCTCCGCGGCCGCCGGCTTCGAACTGCGCGAGCGTCTCGCCGTCTACCCCGAGTACGTCCGGCGCGGCGAGCCCTGGCTGGACCCGCGGGTGCTGCCGCACGTGCGCGCCCTCGCCGACCCGGAGACCGGGCTGGCGAACCCGGACGCGGTGGTCCGCGGCCTGCCCTGGCAGGAGCCCGAGGACCTGCCCGTCTCGTACGGGCGGACCGACCTGCACGCCACCATCGACACCGAGGGCCGCACCGGCGACCGCCGGGCCGACTTCGAGGACGTCTACGGCGACTGGGAGGTGCTGCGCGAGCAGGTGCTCGCCGAGGGCGCGCCCGAGCGGCTGGTCGGCGACCTGCGCGAGGCGCTGGCGGTGGCCGCCGACGACCCGACGCGGCTCACCGACGACCAGGCGCTGGCGCTGTTCCACGCGGACGGCCCGGCCCTGGACGCGCTCTGCCGGATCGCCGACGACGTCCGCCGGGACACCGTCGGGGAGGACGTCACCTACTGCGTCACCCGGAACATCAACTTCACCAACGTCTGCTACACCGGCTGCCGCTTCTGCGCGTTCGCCCAGCGCCGCACCGACGCCGACGCCTACACCCTGTCGCTGGAGCAGGTCGCCGACCGGGCCGCGCAGGCCTGGGAGGTGGGCGCCACCGAGGTCTGCATGCAGGGCGGCATCCACCCGGACCTGCCCGGCACCGCCTACTTCGACATCGCCCGCGCGGTGAAGGAGCGGGTGCCCGGCATCCACGTGCACGCCTTCTCGCCGATGGAGGTGGTCAACGGCGCGACCCGCACCGGGCTGTCCATCCGCGACTGGCTCCAGCGGGCCAAGGAGAACGGCCTGGACAGCATCCCGGGCACGG
Source organism: Kitasatospora sp. NPDC088264 (assembly GCF_040685715.1). Classification (NCBI taxonomy): domain Bacteria; kingdom Bacillati; phylum Actinomycetota; class Actinomycetes; order Kitasatosporales; family Streptomycetaceae; genus Kitasatospora; species Kitasatospora sp. NPDC088264. The sequence goes on along the minus strand of NZ_JBFBIR010000024.1, from coordinate 78,991 downwards.
CGGCCGAGATCCTGGACGACGAGGTCCGCTGGGTGCTCACCAAGGGCAAGCTGCCAGCCGCCACCTGGGTCGAAGTGGTCACCACCGCGCACGAACTGGGCATCCGCTCCTCGTCCACCATGATGTACGGGCACGTGGACACCCCGAAGCACTGGCTCGGGCACCTGCGGCTGCTGGCCGAGATCCAGCAGCGTTCCCTGGAGACCAACGGCACGGGCGGCTTCACCGAGTTCGTGACCCTGCCGTTCATCCACACCAACGCGCCGGTCTACCTGGCCGGCATCGCCCGGCCCGGCCCGACCGCCCGGGACAACCGCGCGGTGGTCGCGATGGCCCGGCTGCTGCTGCACCCGCACATCCCCAACATCCAGACCAGCTGGGTCAAGCTGGGCGCGGAGGGCGCCGCCGAGATGCTCCGCTCGGGCGCCAACGACCTGGGCGGCACGCTGATGGAGGAGACCATCTCGCGGATGGCCGGCTCGGCGTACGGGAGTTACAAGTCGGTGCGCGACCTCCAGGCGATCGCCGAGGCGGCGGGCCGCCCGCACCGCCAGCGCACCACCACGTACGGCGAGGTGCCGGCCGAGCGCCGGGCCGCGGCGCTGGCCTCGGACGGGCACCTGCCGGAGCTGCTGCCGGTCCTGGACTGATCCCGCCACCGGCCTCCCGGTTCCGCCGGTCCCGGCCTGCTGGTTCCCCCGGCCCCGCTGCCGCCCGTACGGCGGCCGGGGCCGGGAAACCGGAGCACGAGGGACGCCCTTGATTCGCTCGGGTCTTCGAATACAGTGCCAGGGCGCGCGCCGCGGCCGTGCGTCGCGCAGCCCCCTGCCCCGAGGAAAGGCGCCCCGTCGTGATGCCACTGTGGTCACGCGCCCAGCAGCAGGACTTCCGCAGCCGGGTGCGGGGCTGTCTGCTCGGCGGTGCCATCGGCGACGCGCTCGGCGCCGGCGTCGAGTTCGAGCCGCTGGAGAAGATCCGGGCCCAGCACGGCCCGCAGGGCGTCACCGGCTACGTCCCCGCGTACGGGCGCACCGGCGCCGTCACCGACGACACCCAGCTCACCCTGTTCACCGTCGACGGCCTGATCCGCGCCCACATCCGGCGCGACACCGGCAGCTGGCATCCGCCCACCGACCTGCACCTGGCCTACCTGCGCTGGGCCGCCACCCAGCGCGACTGGGGCCCCGACGAGCGCCGCCCCGACCTCGGCTGGCTCGGCCGCGAGGAGTGGCTGTACGCCCAGCGCGCCCCCGGCCAGGGCTGCCTGTCCGGCCTGACCGGGGCCGACGCCGAGTTCCTCGGCACCGTGGAGCGGCCGAAGAACCCGCACTCCAAGGCCTGCGGCACGGTGGTGCGGGCGGCGCCGTTCGGCCTGCTCACCAGCTGGGAGCCGGGCCTGGTCTTCCAACTCGCGGTGGAGTGCGCGGTGCTCACCCACGGCCACCCCACCGGCTACCTCGCGGCGGGCGCGCTCGCGGTGATCGTCCAGAGCGTGGCCCGCGGCGGCACCCTGGAGGAGGGCGTCCACCTCGCCCTGGCGCTGCTCTCCGAGCGGCAGGCGCACGAGGAGACCACCGCCGCGCTGCGGGCCGCGCTGGACGCGGTCCGGGCCGGCGAGCCGTCCGCGGACCGGGTGGAGGCGCTGGGGGAGGGCTGGGTCGCCGAGGAGGCGCTGGCGATCGGGGTCTACTGCGCGCTGGTCGCGCACGACGTGCGCTCGGGCCTGCTGCTCGCCGTCAACCACTCCGGGGACAGCGACTCCACCGGCGCGGTCTGCGGGAGCCTGCTCGGGGTGCTGCACGGTGACACCGCGCTGCCGTCGGGGCTGGTGGCCGGGCTGGAGGGGCGAGGCGCCATCCTCGAACTCGCCGACGACTTCGTGCTGGAGCTGATGCACGGCACCGAACTGCACGATCCGCGCACCCCGGAGGGGCTGACCTGGTCCGAGCGGTACCCGGTGGTGCGCTGAACGGGGCGGACGGGGCGGACAGGACGGACGGGGCGGACAGGACAGATGGGGCGGGAAGTTCGGGCGGGAACGACGTTTGCCCGTAGCGTCGGCCGCCGGCGAGGGCGACGGCCACTGCTACGGGCAAACGGGCCGAGCTCGGATTCGCACCGGGGGCGCGGGGCCGGGTCGGTGGCCGCCGCCGCAGGGTCAGCGGCGGCCGAACACCCCGGTGGCCGCAGCGCTCGCGAACGCGGTCCAGGCCTCGGCGGAGAAGCGCAGCTGCGGCCCCTGAGGGTCCTTGGAGTCCCGTACCGCCACCGCCCCCGTGGCCGGCGTGGCGATCTCCACACAGGCGCCGTTGCCGCCGCTGTGGCTGCTCTTCCGCCAGCGGGTTCCGTGCTCGGAGGTGGTGCTCATCAGTGGTATCCCTCTTCAATCTCAGCTATCAGTGCCCGGCTCTCCGCCACGCCGAGTGCCGCCGCCCGCAGGTAGTCGTACAGACCGGTATAGCGGCGGACGTCCGCGTCCTTCTCCAGGTAGAGATCGCTCGTCACCCCTTCGAAGTAGACAACCGTGGAATCGGCTGACTCGGGGAACTCCAGCAGGGAGAATGTCCCGGTCATACCGGGGTGGGCCCCGGCCGAGAACGGGATCACCTGGATGGTGATGTTCGGGTGCTGGCTCAGCTCCATCATGTGCTTGAGCTGCTCGGCCATCACCTCGCGGCTGCCGACCTCGCGGCGCAGCACCGCCTCGTCTATGACGGTCCACAGGCTGCCGAGCTGGTTCTCGCCCTGGATGCGGTCCTGGCGCTTCATCCGGACCTGCACCCGGCGCTGCACGGCGAGCGCGTCGGTGTCCGGCTGGGTTCCCTCCACGACGGCCTGCGCGTACTGCTCGGTCTGCAACAGGCCCGGGACGAAGGAGGATTCGTACGCGCGGATCGAGGAGGCCTCGGCCTCCAGCCCGATGTAGACGCTGTACGGGGTCGGCATGTCGTTGAAGTCGTGCCACCAGCCGCGCTGGCGGGACTCCTTGGCCATCTCCATGAGGCTGGCGCGCATCTGCTCGTCGTTCACGAGATAGACGTCGCAGAGGTCGCGCACGTCGCGCTGGCTGATGCTGCGGCGGCCGTTCTCCAGTCGGCTGATCTTCGACTGGGAGACCATCAGCCGGCCCGCCACCTCCTCCGCCGTCATCCCGAGGCCCTCGCGGAGTTTGCGCAGCTCCGAGCCCAGGCGCCGACGGCGCACGGTGGGATTGATGCTCGTCGACACATCGACCTCCGGCCGGACCTCTGGTGATCGTTGGAACGGCAGCCCTCGGAACACTTCGGACATTGGGACCAACCCCCCTGACTTGGAGCAGCATGTCACCTTGGGCCAGGTCGGCGTCAGGGAATCACAGCAGCGCAGTAGAACAGATCGTCGGAAAAGCACTTCTGTGAGACGGCGAGGGCCCTCAAGTGGTAATGCGGCTCAGCGGCTCGAACCGGTACGGGCTAAGGATGTGCTCCCCGGCGGCGCAGGTGCCATTGGCACGTGCGAGGGCAGGACCGCCGGGCTCCCCGGACGGGCCCCAAAGGGCCTTCGGGGACGGCAGAGGGGCGGTCGCCGGGCGACTTCCGTCGCGGGGCGACCGCCCCTCCGTGCTCCTGGTGGTGCGGGTGCTGCTTCGGTGGTGCGTCGGGTCCTTCAGCGCCGTTGCTCAGCGCCGTCGGGCGGCGTGAACGGGGCGGCGCGCGCCGGTGGAGGTGCCGCCGGGCCCGTGGTGCCCGTGGTGCCCGCCGGTCCCGTGGTGCCCGCCGGGCCCATGGTGCCCGCCGTCACGGGCCGTACGGGCCGTGCGGGCTGCACGTGCCGCGCAGGCCGTACGGCGATCGGTGCGGTGTCCCGCGCGCCCGGGCGGTCCCGGTCAGCGGACGCCGACCCGTGAGGCGGCGACCCGCCCCGAGCCCCGGCCCGCCGCGCGGGCGCCGGAACGCCCGGTGCCGGTACCGGTCCCGGAACCCTGGGCAGAACGGTTCTGCTGCGCCGGCAGGCCGTTCTGCACGTCCATCACGGCGTGCGCGACCATCCCGCCCAGCGGGTCGTACCGGATCAGGTCGCGCAGCCGCGACCGCGAGGACCGGCCCTCGTTGCCCGGATACAGGTGCTTGCCCAGGCCCACGGAATGGGCCAGGGCCGCCAGCGCCGCCGTCCGCGGGTCCGGCGGCACGCCGGTGCGGATGGCGGTGTCCAGCCGCTGTTTGATCGCGGCGTTGGTGCAGTCGTCCGACGCCTGATAGCGGGTCGTCGGCAGCACCCCGCACACCTGGCCCGGCACGGCCGTGACCATGCCGCAGCGCTCCAGGTGCGCCAGGTAAGTCTGCCGCAGCCCCAGCCGGGGCCCGCCGATCCAGTGCGCCGCGCGGACCGGACTGCCGCGTCGGCGCAGCAGTTCCAGTGCGTGGTCCAGGGTCGGGTCGCCGGTCGGCCGTGCGAGCACGACAGCGATCCGGTCTCCCTCCGGTACGATCCGTCCGGCCAGGGACAGCTCGACGAGCTGGGCCCCGGCGAGTCCGAGGTCGAGGGTCTGCGGCTGCGCCGTGGTACCCGTGGTCGGGTCCAAAGCGAGCAGCAAGAGTTCCTCGGGAACAGTTCTGCGGCTCTTGCCCATCCAAGCCTCCCCGCGTGGATGAGAGACAGGGTGACGCCTCTCACACGGGCTTGTCGAGTACGCCTCCGAATCGTGACCTTGCGGTGGAGGCGGGGAACCAGGGGCGGCGGGCCCGGCGTCTGACCGGTGAACAGACCGCAGTACGCCCGTGCGACGGCAATAAGCGCCGGTCGGGCGGGGTGTGCGCGGCCGGATCGGCCGGCGGTGGCGGAGACTGTACAGGTACACGGGGCGGGGCGTCGGCTTCCCGAAATCGGGTCTGCCGGTGCCCCGCCGGGCGTTGAGGAGGCTGGGATACGTGGGCGAGTCCCCCGACAGGGTGCTGAGGGACGGCGAGCGGGCGCAGGAGCGCGAACGCGAACGGACCGGGACGGCCGGCGGTGCGGGTCCGGACCCGGACGGTGCTCCGGACGGCAACCCGAACGGCAGCCGGGAGGCCGAGACCGGCCCCGGCGACACGCCGGCGGCGGGGGCCAAGCGCGGCTCGACCGTACAGCTCCGTGTCCGGGATGTGGACAGCAAGACCACGATGCTGCGGCTGCCGGTGGACAGTGCGACCACCGCGCTGCGGCTGCCCGAGGAGCTGACCAGGCCCGCCGGTGACGGAAGTTCCGACGTCGCGGCCGGGGAGGCGGAGGCCGTGACGGCCTCCGACGGCGAGGAGAAGGCGGCCGGACGGCCGACCGGAACCGACCCGCGTCTCGCCATGCGGACGGCCGCGGCGGATGCGGGAGCCGTGGCGGGGAGTGCGGAGAAGGGAACGGAGAAGGGCACGGAGAAGGGGGCGAAGGAGGCCGGCGGGAAGGCCGCGTCCGAGGGCGACACGCCTGGGGCCGCCGCACCCGCCGAGGCCGCCACACCCGCCGAGGCCGCCGCACCCGCCGCGCCCGAGAGCGACGAACCGGACGAGGCGGCAGCCGGGCCGGCCAAGCCCGCGCCTGCGCGCGCCTCCGCCGCCGCCGTGGCCCCCGCGGCCGCCGCGTCCGCCGCCGCCGTGGCCCCCGCGGCCGCCGCGTCCGGCACCGTGCCCGAGCCCCCGGCGCCGACCCCGCAGCCCGAGCCGTCCCCCGTCCCGGAGCCGGTGCCCGAGCCGCACCCGGCGCCCAAGCCCCTCCCCGAACCCGAGCCGCAGCCCGGTCCGGAGCCGCTGCCGAAGCCGACTCCCGCCCCCGTGCCCGGCCCCGCCCCGGCCCCCGAGCCACTGCCCACCCCCGACCCGCGGCCGGTGCCGCCCGTCCCGCCGCTGCCGAAGCCCGAGCCGCTGCCCCTCCCGGAGCCGCCGCCCGCGCCGGAGAACACCGCCGAGGCGATGGAGGTCCTGGCGACCCTCAACGCGCGCCCGGTCTCGCCGCTGCGCCGCGCGCTCAAGCGGATCACCATCTGGACGGCCTTCCTCGCCGTGGTGCTCGGTGCGGCGGTGGTGGCCCAGCTGCTGCGTCCGCTGCCGGACGCCAAGGTGCGGATGTCCGCCGCGGGCAGCTTCAGCTTCGCCGGCGACCAGCTCGACCTCGCCTGGCCGGCCAAGGGCCAGTCCGCCGCCGAGGTGGTCGGCGTCGGCAGCCTCGGCAGCTCCGGGCAGGAGACGCCGTCCTCGATCGCCAGCGTCACCAAGGTGATGAACGCCTACCTGATCCTCCAGAAGTTCCCGCTGAAGAAGGGGGAGAGCGGCCCGAAGATCACCGTGGACAAGCAGGCCGCGCAGGAGTCCGGCAACGTCGACGAGTCCCGGGTCACCCTCACCGAGGGCCAGGTGCTCACCGAGTACCAGGCGCTGGAACTGCTGATGCTGCCCTCGGCCAACAACGTGGCCCGGCTGCTCGCCCGCTTCCACTCCGGCTCCGAGGACGCGTTCGTCAAGCTGATGAACGAGACGTCGGCCAAGTTCGGCATGACCAACACCACCTACGCCGACCCGGCGGGCTTCCTCGCGGACACCAAGTCCACCGCCAAGGACCAGCTGAAGCTGGCCGAGCAGGTCATGCAGGACGAGATCTTCCGGCAGATCGTCTCCACCCCGGAGACCAACTTCAACAACGCGAAGATCTCCAACACCAACAACCTGATCAACCCGAAGACCGGGGTCATCGGCGTCAAGACCGGCTCCAGCACCCCGGCCGGCGGCTGCCTGATGTGGGCCGCCTACAAGGAGATCGGCGGTGTGAAGCGGCTGATCATCGGCGTCACCCTGGGCCAGCAGGCCACCTCGCCCAACCCCGGCGACGGCATCCTGCCGACCGTGCTCAAGGTCAGCGGCAAGCAGATCCAGGCCGCGCAGGGCGGCCTGACCGGCCAGACCGTGGTGAAGAAGGGCGACGTCGTCGGCACCGTGGACGACGGCCTCGGCGGCAAGGTCCAGGTCGTCGCGACCAAGGACCTCGTGGTGGCCGGCTTCCCGGGCATCACCGGCACGGTCACCCTGGACGCGGCCAAGCTCGGCCACACCGCGAAGGCCGGCCAGGAGGTCGGCCTGCTGCGGGTGGGCGCGGGCGACGACAAGACGGAGGTCCCGGTGGCCCTTCAGTCCGACCTGAACCCGCCGTCCATCCAGTCCCGGCTGACCCGCACGCTCTGACACCGCGACGACGGAGGGGGAGCCGGTTCGCCCGGCTCCCCCTCCGTCGTGTTTCCGCGTGCTCCGGGTCTCGCTCGTCAGTTGTCGCGTGCTCCGGGTTCGTCCCGTCAGTTGTCGCGGTCGAGCAGCGCGACCGTGAACCCGCCGAGCGGCGTGACCTGGTCGGGCGCGCCGTACTGCGTGCGGAGAGCCTGCGCCTGGTCCTCCGGCATGGTGGTCAGCGGGTCCTCGGTGTCCCCGAGGACCAGCAGCCAGATCCGCGCCGCCTGCCCCAGACAGGCCTCCGGCTGCGGGCACGGCGTCGGCGACAGGTCCTCCGCGTCGTCGGCGCTCTGCGCGACGAACACCGGGTACGGGTGGACGTCCGACGGCAGGTAGTAGCTGACGCCCGGCCACACCATCGCCCAGGCCTGGTTGCCCAGGGGGGCCGCCATCCCGTCCCCGGACCGGTAGCCCGCGGCGATCACCCCGGCCGCCGCCCGGAACGGCTCCTCCGACCCGTTGTGCGAGCCCACGTAGCGCACCGCGGGCTGCTTCGGCAGCGCCGCCACGGCCGGGGCGGCGAGCAGTCCCAGCGCCAGCAGTCCCACCGCCGCCCTGGCCGGTCCCGGAGCGCGGAAACGTTTCGCCCAGGCCGCCGCGACGCCGTACACCGCGCCGACCCCGCCCCCGGCCAGCACCGCCCACGCGGGCACCGTGAACAGCATGTACCGCTCGATGAAGTACGAGGTGCCGCCCTGCGACACCACCCACACGCCCATCACCGGCAGCTCCGCGAGCAGCAGCGCCTGCCCGGCCTGCACCCGCCGGCCCGGCAGCAGCAGCGCCGGCAGCGCCAGCAGCACGAAGGCGTAGAACACCGTGTGCGAGCCGAACAGGTGCTGGCCGAAGTGCACCAGGCCCCCGAGGTTCGGCGTCTCGATCCAGCCCAGCTGCCGGTCCGACTGCCGGCTGCCGAGCAGCACCACCGGCAGCACCGGCACCGCCGCCACCCCCACCGCCACCGGGTACTGCCACAGCAGCCGCCGCTCCGCCGCCCCGCGCGTGCGCCACAGGTGCAGCAGCACCAGCGCCACCTGCCCGGCCACCGTGCTGAACGAGATCAGGTGCCCGGCGCCGGCCACCGCCATCGCCGCGCAGTACGGCGCCCACCGCCGCCACGTCGGCCGCTCCAGCGCCCGCACCAGGAACCAGGTGGCCGCCGCGATCGCGAAGGTCACCAGCGCGTACGCGCGCGCCTCCTGCGCGTACCGCGACACCTCCGGCGGCACCGCGAACAGCAGCCCCGCGCCGACCGCCGCCACCCGGTTGCCGAACAGCCGCTCGGCGGTCAGCGCCACGAACGCGGCCGCCCCCGCCATCGCCAGCACGGAGGGTATTCGCAGCGCCACCACGGAGTCGCCGAACACCGTCGTCCAGCCGTGCATCAGCAGGTAGTACGCCCCGTTGCTGGCGTCCACGTGCTGGAGCAGCCGGAGCAGGTCGCCCAACGACCGGGTGGCCACCGTCCAGGTCGCCATCTCGTCCCGCCACAGCTCCGGCGTCCCCAGCCGGTACCCGCCCACCGCCAGCATCACCACCGCGGGCCACACCCACACCTGCCCCAGCAGTCGCACCACCGGGTGCCCAGCAGGTCTCATCGGGTCCTTCGTCTCCTTCGCACGGCGCGGCAAGGCGGTCGAACACTTTTCCGGCAGGCTACTTGACCCGCTCTGACCCCTCGTCGGCACCCGCACCCCCACCCGGTCCCGACCCGGCCAGGCGCGGTCCCGACCAGGCCCCGGCGCGGACGCCGACCGCTCCTGGCCGGAACGGTCCAGGGCCACTTCCGTCCAGCCGAAGTCCCTTCCACCGCCGCTGAGCGGCGACGAAGCTGGTGATCGCCGCCAGGGAGCACCGCTCAGGGCGGCACCGGAGAGCGCGTCACCGCGGGACGCGGCCACCGGATCCCACCCTCACGTCGCAGCAGGAGAGGACACCGTCATGCTCCGCACCGTCATGACCGAGGCCACCGCGGTCGCCACCCTCGCCGTCGCAGGCCGGGCCGCCGCCGCGGCTGCTTCTTAGCGCCTGTCCGGGGCTGACGGCCCCACCACCTCGCCCCGGCCCCGCCGGGCCCCATCGACCGGCTGCTCCTGCGGGGCGGCCGTCCCGCCGGGCCCGCTCCCGAGGCAGGCCGATCCGAGCGCCGTACCCCGGCCTCGCCGAGCGCCGCACCCCGCAGCGCCCCGCACCAGCGCGTCGAACCAGCGCGTCGAACCGCCGCCAGGCCGGCTGCTCCCGCAGGGCAGCCGACCGGAATCCGCGCGCCGCGTGAGCCGCCCGTCACCGTCGGGCCCCGAGCACCTCGAAGCCGGGCCCAGCCGCCAACCCCGTCCACCACGTCCGGAGGTCCGCCATGTCCGCCAACCGTTCGAAGCTCGCCAACGTCGCCCTCGCCGGGGCCCTCGCGCTCGGCGCGGTCGTCTCCACCGTGTCGCTGACCGCACCGGCGCAGGCCGTCGGCACCTCGTCCGTCAACGGCCCGATCAGCCGCTCCGAGATCATCGCCCGGGCCCAGAACTGGGTCGACCAGGCGGTGCCGTACAGCCAGAGCCTCTGGCACAGCGACAGCAACGGCTCCTACCGGCAGGACTGCTCCGGCCTGGTCTCGATGGCCTGGCACCTCGGCTCCAGCCGGGTCACCTCCACCCTCGACGACATCTCCACCCAGCTCGGCAGCCTCGACGACCTGCAGCCCGGCGACATGATCGACAACATCAGCACGCACGTCGTGCTGTTCGCCGGCTGGACCGACGGCAGCCACAACACCGCCGTGGTCTACGAGGAGCCGCGGCCGGGCCTGACCGCCCGCAAGATCAACTACTCGCGCAGCTCCCTGATCAGCGGCGGCTTCAAGCCCTTCCGCTACGACAAGACCGTCGACAGCACCCCGCTGCCGCCGAAGCAGGGGGCCGTGGGCTGGGGCGCCCAGGTCGTGGTGAACGGTGGCGGCAACGTCTTCCACACCACCCGTTCCTCCAACGGGAGCTGGACCGGCTTCGGGAACGTGGAGAGCGTCGCGGGCGACATCGGCGGCGTCCAGTCCATCGCGGACGCCGGCATCAACGGCGACACCCACCTGCTCGCCGTCGGCGGCGACGGGAACATCTACCACACCATCCGTCGCTCCGGCGGCAGCTGGGACCGCTTCACCGACATCGGCCCGCAGACCAACAGGCTGGGCAACGTCACCAAGGTCTCCGCGGTCTCGATCGGCGGCGACCTGCACGTCGTCGCCGTAGCCGACGGCAAGCTCTTCCACACCGCCCGGCTCGCGAACGGCACCTGGCTGCCGTTCGGCGACATCACCCCGGCGGGCGGCGCCGTGACCAGCGCCTCGGCCGCGAGCGTCAACGGCGAACTCCAGGTCGTGACGGTCTCGGGCGGCACGGTCTACCACGCCATCCGCGCCGTCAGCGGCTCCTGGTCGGCCTGGGGCAACGTCTACGACGCCGCCGGGAACGTCGGCCCCGCCCAGGACGTGGCAGTCGCCGGCACCGGATCCGACGCGCAGATCGTCGTGGTGAACAACAACGGCCAGCAGTTCCACGGCGCCCGCTACGGCAACGGCACGTGGCAGCCGTTCGCCGAGCTCGCCCCCGTGATCGGCTCGTTCACCGCCAACCGGGTCAGCGCCGCCAACATCGACGGCGAGTTCCAGGCCGTCTTCATCACCAACGACGACCGGATCATGCACACCATCCGCGACGGCTCCGGCAGCTGGGACCCGGCGGCCCCGATCCAGCTGAACGGCGTGAGCGGCAACCACTACGCCGTCTCCATCGGCGGCACCTACAACTGACCGTCCCCGCCCGCCGGTTCCACCCGCCGGCCCACCGCCGCCCCGCCGCGGTGGGCCGGCCCCCTCGCCGCCGCTCTCCTGCCGTCTCGCCGCTCGCCCCCGGCTCCGACCCGCGCGAGCCGTACCGCCCCTCCGAGAAGAGGTCACGATGTCCCGCGCCTCCCGCCGACCCCGCGCAGCCCTCCTCACGTTCACAGCCCTCGCCGCCCTGAGCCTGTCCACGGTGGCCGCCGGCTCGGCCCAGGCGGCCTCGGTGGCCACCTGGGACCGGGTGGCGCAGTGCGAGAGCAGCGGCGACTGGAGCTACTACAAGGCCGGCTGGCCGTACTACGGGGGCCTGCAGATCACGAAGAGCACCTGGGAGGCGTACGGCGGCACCCAGTACGCGCCGATGCCCCACCAGGCCACCAAGCAGCAGCAGATCCTGACGGCGGAGCGGATCCTTGCCGGCCAGGGCGCCGGGGCCTGGGCGGCGAAGTGCAACGGCGGTCTGAGCACCGACCACGCCAACCCGTACCCGTCGCCGACCGCGCCGGTGAGCAAGGCCGGCGACCTCTTCCACGCCACGCGCCTGGTGGACGGCAACTGGACGTCCTTCAGCCCGCTGGACGGCTACGCCGGCTCGGCCTTCTTCAACGGCTCGCAGGACGCCATCGCGGCGACCCCGGACGGCTCGACCCAGACGCTGGCCACCGGTGCCGACGGCAACCTGTACCACACGGCGCGCTACCCGAACGGATCCTGGACGGGCTGGGCGCCGCTGGACGGCTACGCCGGGTCGGCGCGGTTCGCGGCCCGGGCCGAGGCGATCGCCGGAATGCCGAACGGCGACACCCAGGTGATGGCGATCGGCAAGGACGGGAAGATCTACCACAACGCCCGCTACGCCTCGGGCGCCTGGCAGGGCTGGCTGCCGATCGGAGACTGGGGCGCGCAGAAGATCGCGGCCGCAGGACTGCCGGACGGCAGCATGCAGGTACTGATCACCGGCAACGACGGCAACGTCTACCACAACGTCCGTTCCGCGAACGGCGCCTGGCAGGGCTGGAACGCCGTCGCGGGCGTCGGCGCCGCGACCTTCCAGGCGAAGGACGTCGCGATCGCCGGAATGCCGAACGGTGACACCCAGCTGCTGGCGACCGGCAGCGACGGGAAGATCTACCACAGCGCCCGCTACGCGAGCGGCTCCTGGCAGGACTGGAACGTGGTCGACGGATACGCCGGCGCGGCGAGCTTCCAGTCCGGGAGCTTCGCGATCACCGGCATGCCGAACGGCGACGCCCAGCTGATCGCCGTGGGCAACGACGGCGTCGTCTACCACAACGCCCGCTACGCCTCGGGCAGTTGGCAGGGCTGGTGGAGCACCTCCTTCGGCGGGCAGAAGGTCGCCGCCGCCGGCCTGCCGGACGGCAGCGCCCAGATGGTCGTTTCCCGCAGCTGAGCACCGCCCCCGGCCCGGCGGGCAGCCGTCACCGCCCGCCCCGACGCCCCGTCGGAGCCCGGAGGGCGGCACGTCCGGCCCCGTTCTCGGCAAGATCGCGAAGCCGCCGCCCGGGCGCCGCCCGACCCGCTACACTGAGCCGGTAGCGGCTTGCCCTCGGGCCGGCCGCCCCCGGATCCGCTTGCGGGATGCAGTCGCTCCCCGGCGGATCCTCGCCTCAGTAGCTCAGGGGATAGAGCACGGCTCTCCTAAAGCCGGTGTCGCAGGTTCGAATCCTGCCTGGGGCACCAGAGACGCGTGTGTCGCCGTAGGCCCCCCGCCCACCAGGGCGGGGGGCCTACGGCGTTTCCGGGGCCGGGCCGGGTCGGGGGCGGCGTACCTCTCGGGGAGGAGGGGGCGCGGTCGGCCGTCCGTCCTCGGAGTGATCATCGAGGAGACCTCGTGCTGACGGGCCGGGGCGGGTGCGGACCCTAGGCTCGGTGAGGCCCCTGCCAGTGCGTCGTGCCTGGTCAGGGCGGACGAGCCGGGGAGCGATGACGACGTACCGATACACCGTGGCCGAGCTGCGCGGGCAACTGCGGCAGCTGCTCCTGAGCGGGGCCGCGATCGCGCTGGGGGTGGCCTTCCTGATCGCCTCGGTCAGCGGCAGCGGGGCGCTGGTGGACTCCTTCAGCCAGACCGCGGCCGCCGAGGTCGGGCCCGGCGACGTGCAGGTGACCAGGACCGCCGCCGGCGGTGGGCTGGACGCCGCCGCCGAGCGGGCCCGGCGGACGGCCGGGGTGGCCGGGGTGGCGCCGCGACTGGTCGGCAAGGGATCGGTGCTGACGGCCGACGGGCGCCCGCTCGACCAGACCGCCGCGGTCAGCGCGGTCGCCGACGACCCGGCGCTGCGCTGGCAGTTGCTCACCGGCGGCCACTGGCCGGCCGGGCCCGGCGAGGTGCTGCTCGACGCCGACACCGCGCACCGGCTCGACGCCGCCCCCGGGGCCGAGGTGCGGCTGGCCCGGGCCGACGGCTCCGCCGCCACCGCCCGGCTGGCGGGCGTCCTGGACGGCCGGGGCGCGCCCAGCCTCGCCGGGCGCCCGATCGTCGGCGTCCCGGCCGGTGCGGTCGCCCAGTACGCGACCGGCGTCACCACCGCCCAGCTGGACGTCCGGGTCCGGCCGGACGCCTCGCGGGCCCGGACCGTCGAGGCGCTGCGCGCCGTCCTCGGCGACGGCGTCGAGGTGCGCACCCGAGACGCCTCCGTCACCGAGGCGACCCGGCAGAGCCGGACCCTCTACGGGGTGGTGCTGATCGCCGCGCTCTCCTTCGTGCTGATCGCGCTCGCGGTGGCGCGGATGGTGGTCGGCAACACCTTCACGGTGGTGCTGGCCCAGCGGACCCGCCAACTCGCCCTGCTGCGCTGCGTGGGCGCCGACCGGCGGCAGCTGCGCCGGCTGATCCGCCGCCAGGGGCTGCTGCTCGGGACGGGAGCCTCGGCGGCGGGCGTGCTGCTGGGGGTCGGCCTGTGCGCGGCGGGGACGGTGGTCGTCGGCACGCTCGACCTCGGCCCGGTGCACCTCTCGCTGGCGCCGGCCCCGCTGACCTGCGCGCTGGCCGGGCTGTTCGGCGTGCTGCTCACCCTGCTGGCCGTCCGCGGCCCGGCGAAGGCCGCGGCGGCGGTGCCGCCGGTGGCCGCGCTCGGCGGCACGCACGGGCCGGTCGGCGGGGCGGCCAAGGCCCGGGCGGCGGTGTGGACGGCGGTGCTGCTGTGCGCGGGGACGGCGCTGCTGGTGGCCGGCGCGGTGGCCCCGCCGCCGCTGTCGCTGCTCGCGGTCACCGTCGGCGCGATCGTCAGCTTCTTCGGCGTGCTGCGGCTCGCCGACCGGCTGCTGCCCGCCGTCGTCGGCGTGCTGGGCGGCCCGGCCCGGCGGCTCGGTGGGACGGCCGGGCGGCTCGCCACCCAGCAGCTGCGGCTCAACCCGGGCCGCACCGGGGCGACCGGCTCGGCGCTGCTGCTCGGCGTGACCGTGATGGTCGGCGCGGTCACCGCGCTGGAGATCACCTCCAACTCCCTGGTGCCGGCGGTGTCCGCGCGCCAGCCCGGGGTCTTCTCGGCGGTCGTCACCGGGGGCGGCGCGCTGCCCGCCGGGGCGGTCACCGCGCTCGGTGCGCAGCGCGGGCTCGCCGTCACGCCGGTCCGCTCGGCCACCGTCGAACTCGACGGCCGGCCCACCCTGGTCGCGGCCGCCGACCTGGCCCGGCTCAACCCCTCGGCGGACGGCGTCGACCAGGCCGGGGCGCTCGCCGACGGCGCCGCGCTGAGCGGTCTCGGCGGCGGCGGGGTGCGCCGGGTCGGGGGTCCGGCGGGCGGGCCCGGCACCGACCTGCGGGTCGAACCCGGACGCAGCAGCCTGCCGTTCACCCTGCAGACCGGTGCGACGCTGCTGGTGACCCCCGCGACCCTGGACCGGCTCGCCCCCGGCGCGGCCGTCACCACGGTCTGGATCAGCCCGGGCGCGGGCGAGGACCGGTCGACCGCCCGCCGGGCGCTGGACCGGGCGCTCGCCGACCACCCGGAGGTGGCCGTCACCGACACCGGCGCGCAGGTGGAGACGCTGCGGCTGCTGCTGGACCGGATGACGACCGTCAGCATGGCCCTGCTGTCCTTCTCGGTCGCCATCGCCGGGCTCGGCGTCGCGGCCACCCTGATGCTCAGCGTCAGCGAACGCGCCCGCGAGATCGGCATGCTGCGCGCCATCGGGATGTCCCGGCGGCAGCTGCGCCGGATGCTCACCCTGGAGGCGGTGCTGCTGTCGCTGGCCGGGGCGTTGGTCGGCACCGGACTGGGCGTCGGCTACGGCTGGGCGGCCGCGCGTTCGCTCACCTCCACGGTGGGGACGGTCGGCGGCCCGCCGGTGGTGCTGGTGCTGGCCGCGCTCGGGCTGACCGTCCTGACCGGGCTCGCCGCCGCCGTCCTGCCAGCCCGTCGGGTCGGCCGGATGACCGTGGTGGACGCGATGCGGACCGCCTGACCGGCCAGCGCACCCGGCTCGGAGCGGCCGGGCCACCCCGCCTGCCCGGAGCGGCCGGGCACGGAGGTCGACCGGCTCAGGCCAGGGTGAAGAGGGCGCGCGGGGCGGCCGGGCGGGCGCCGGCGACGGCCAGGTCGGCGAGCATGGTCTCGGTCTCCCGGGCGGCGCGCAGGACGGCCGGGTCGAGGTCGACGACCACCAGTTCGCGCCGGTCCTCGCCCGCCTCGGCGAGCAGCCGGCCGTCCGGGGCCCACACCGCGCTGCCGCCGCAGGTGTGCCAACCGCCGGTGTGGCCGATGTGGTTGGCGAGCACCGTGTAGAGGGTGTTGTCGAGCGCGCGGGCGGGGAACCAGGTGCGGGACTCGTGGTGGCCGTGGCCGACGCTGAACAGCGCGCCGACCAGGTAGGCGTGGCAGCCGTCGAGTGCGGCGGCGCGGGCGTGCTCGGGGAAGCCCGAGTCGTAGCAGACGCCGAGGCCGAGCCGCCAGCCGTCCAGCTCCAGGGTGCAACCGGCCGCCCCGGGGCGGTAGTAGTCGCGTTCGGTCTTGAACAGGTGCTGCTTGTCGTAGCGGGTGACGAGGCCGCCGTCCGGGCCGAGGACGAAGGCGGAGACCCGCAGCTCGTCGCCCATCTGCGCGGCGGCGCCGACGATCGCGGCGGTGCCGGTCTCGCGGCAGGCCTCGGCGATCGGCGCGAGGCGCGGATCGCCGGGCTGGACGGCGCACTTGAGCGGGTCGGTGCGGATCAGCTCGGGCTCGTAGCCGGAGAGGAACTTCTCGGCGAACAGCACCAGGCGGGCGCCGGCCGCGGCGGCCTCGCGGATCAACTCGGCGGCCTGGGCGGCGTTGGCGGGTATGTCGCCGGCCACGGCCTGGGCCTGGACGGTGGCGATCCGCAGCGGGCGCTCGGGGTGACGGACGGCGGCGGTGGGGACCGGGTCGGGGGACATGGCCGTCACGCTAGCGGACGGCTTCGGGCAGCCCCGGACGGCTTCGGACGGCCGCGCGTGGATGCCGACGGCCTCAGTGGACGGCCCCGTCCGGGTGGTCGGTGGCGGCGTCGCCCAGCGGGTCGGTGCCGCGCGGCGACCGGACCGACGGCACGGTGATCCGCTGGACCCTCGGCCGGGTACGCCAGTTGACCCGCCGTACGTCGCGGGCGAGCGCGCCCGGTCGCCAGAGTTCGACGACGGCCGTCACGGCGCCCAGCACGAATCCGGCGGCCAGCCAGCCGGCGACCACGTCGCTCGGCCAGTGGACCCCGAGGGCGATCCTGGTCCAGCCGATGGTCAGCACCGTCGCCGCCGCCACCGCGCAGGCGGCGATCCGCCCGCGTCGACGGACCCGGTACCAGACCAGGCCGACCAGCACCGCGCAGGTGATCGCCGAGGCCATGGCGTGCCCGGAGGGGAAGGCCGGGCCGCCGGCGTGCGAGACCGGGTCGGCGAAGGAGGGCCGTTGGCGGTCGACGGCCAGCTTCAGCGCCCACTGGCCGCCCCAGCCGACCAGGGTCTGGGCGGCCACCCAGCCGGCCAGGACCCGGGCGCCGATCAGCCACAGCCAGACGGCCGCGATGCCGAGCAGGGTGCGCATCGTGACCGTGCCGCCGATGTCGGAGAGCGTCTGCACCGAGGCGGTCCAGATCCGGTGCCGCCGGGCGAAGGTGTGCAGTTCGCCGATCCAGCTCTGGTCGAGCTGTTCCAGCGGATGCCAGTGTCGGGTCACCAGGGCGGCCAGGAGGCCGAACAGCGCGGCACAGACCACCGCGAGCGCCGAATCCCGCAAGAGGCGGCGGTGACGCGCAGTGACGGCGGTCGAGCTGTTGGTCAGGTGCATGGCTGACACCTTCCCAGTGTCCCGGGGCGATCAGGACCACGGGTGATAGCGATTCGGCATCGTTTGTGGGGAGAACCTGCGTGCGCCGGGGAGCGGGCGCCGGCGGAAGGCGGGGGCGCGCGGGAACGCGCGTGCCCGTTCGGGGGTTTCACCCTGTATGGCGGCCGGTGGGGCGGCGGGCGCGTGTGCGGGGCGTGACGGAAGCGTTCGGAAGCGGTAGTGGAAACGACACCGTAGGTGTTCGTCCGGTCACCCGGTGTCCATGGCCGGGGTGAAAACCAGCAGGGTACTGCATCGCGGGGAAGAATCTGAGTGACTTGGGAATGTTGTCCGGATTCTGTTCGTTGGATCGTTACGTGTGAGCCCCGGCGGGGCCCGCACTTCTTGCCCTCTCGGGGGGCAGGCAGGCAGACCTCGGCAATTCCAGCAAAGGGAGCAAGCATGGCCACCCGTGCCGTCGTTCGCGACAGGGCCGACCGGACTCGCGCGGCCCGCCCGACCAACCTTGAGGCCGACCGCGACCTGGTCGGTATGTACCTCGACGAGATCGCCAGGACACCCCTGCTCGATGCCGCCGAGGAGGTCGAGCTCTCACTGCGGATCGAGGCCGGCGTGTACGCCCAGCACCTGCTGGAGGAGGGCGTGTTCCCCGAGGGCGTGAAGCGCGAGGAACTGGAGGCGATAGCCGAGGACGCCGAGCGCGCCAAGGACGTCTTCATCCGCTCCAACCTCCGGCTCGTGGTGGCGGTCGCCCGCCGGTACCCGCGCAGTGGCCTTCCGCTGCTGGACCTCATCCAGGAGGGCAACGCCGGCCTGGTGCGCGCCGTCGAGAAGTTCGACTACGCCAAGGGCTTCAAGTTCTCCACCTACGCCACCTGGTGGATCCGGCAGGCGATCACCCGGTCGATCGCCGACCAGTCCCGCACCATCCGGCTGCCCGTGCACCTGGTCGAGGAGCTGGGGCGGATCCGGCGGGTGCAGCGGGAGAAGTCGAAGGAGCTGGGCCGCGAGGCCGAGCCGGCCGAGATCGCGGCCGAGCTGGACACCACCGAGGCCCGGATCAAGGACGTGCTGGACTGGGCCCGCGACCCGGTCAGCCTCAACATGGCGGTCGACGACGAGGGCGAGACCCAGTTCGGCGACCTGGTCGAGGACACCGGGGCGACGTCCCCCGAGGACGCCGTGATGGTGATGCTCCGCCGCGAGGAGCTGGACGGCCTGATCGGGCGGCTGGACGACCGCACGGCCTCGATCATCCGCTCCCGCTACGGGATGGAGGACGGCCGCGAGCGCACCCTCACCGAGGTGGGCAAGCAGCACGGCCTCACCCGCGAGCGGATCCGCCAGATCGAGAAGCACGCGCTGGCCGAGCTGAAGAAGATCGCCGACCACGCGGGCTTCGAGGCCGCCTGAGAACCCGAGCCAACTGCCTGCGGCTCCATCCCGCCCCGGGCCCTGGTGCGGAGCGCTCCGCACCAGGGCCCGGGGTGTGTCGCGGGGCTCTTAGGCTGGAGGGACGGGACGATCCGGACGGCAGTCGACGGGAAGCGGAAGTGAGCAGGGTGAGCGAGCAGGGGCAGGCGCGGGAGCCGGAGCAGGGGCAGGGGCAGGGGCAGGGGCAGGGACAGGGTGAGCAGCAGGGGCGGGAGGAGCGGCCGGCGGCGCCGAAGGCCCGGCTGGTCTTCCGGGACCCGCTGGACCAGCAGTCCCGGGACGACACCGACACCGGCTGGGGTGAGCGCCCCGGGGCGGGGGAGAGCGGTGGGCGGGGGCTGGACTGGTACCTGAGCCAGCGCCCGCCGCACCACGGGGACTGAGGAGCGGTGCTCAGCGCTGCGGGGCGATCAGCGCGTCGCGGATCTCGGTGAGCAGTTGGACCTCCTTGGCCTCGGCCTCCGCCGCCGTCTCGGCGGTGCTCTTCCGCCTGGCGGCCAGCCTGTTCATGGGCACGATCAGGACGAAGTAGACGACGGCCGCCGTGATCAGGAACTGCAGCAGGGCGCTGAGCACCGATCCCCACAGGATGAGGATCCCGGACGTGACCTCGCCGGTGGCGTTCAGCTCGCAGGGGCCCTTGAGGCAGGAACTGTAGGACGCCAGGTCCTTCGTTCCGAAGACGCCGACGATCGGATTGATGACGCCCTTGACGAAGGCGTTGACGATGTTGGTGAAGGCCGCGCCGATGACGACGGCGACGGCGAATTCGACGACGTTTCCACGCAGCAGGAATTGCTTGAAGCCTTTCATGCCGCCGTGAACGACGAAGTCGTTGCCCGGTTACGGGTGATCTTCCGTTGGGCCGGATTGACAACCCGTCCGGCCCACCGGGCCGCCCGGCGGCGCCGGCAGCCCGGCCCGCGCGGGCCCGACCGCGAGCGCCGCGGCCACCGCGAGCAGCACCAGCGCGGGCACCCCGGCCCGGTGCCGTACGGCGTGCCGCCAGCGGTGCCACCCGCCGGCCCCGCGCCGGATCGGCGGGAAGCGCGGTACCTCCCGC
Source organism: Kitasatospora sp. NPDC088264 (assembly GCF_040685715.1). Taxonomy (NCBI): domain Bacteria; kingdom Bacillati; phylum Actinomycetota; class Actinomycetes; order Kitasatosporales; family Streptomycetaceae; genus Kitasatospora; species Kitasatospora sp. NPDC088264. The sequence goes on along the minus strand of NZ_JBFBIR010000024.1, from coordinate 59,176 downwards.
CGGGGCGGTACGGCGGGTGCGGGCAGCGGTACGGAGAGGCTCATGGTCGTCATGGTCACCACCGAGATCGTGGGGGCCGCTCCTGTGCGGGCCGGTCGTTCTCCGGCGACCCCTACGATGTGCGCCGCGCGCCGCCCCGGAAAGCCCTTCTCCGCAGCCTGTGGACAACTCGGGCCCTGTGGACGAATTCGTACACCCGCACGAGTGCATCCGGCCCGCCCGGGATGACGAACCGGGGCGACGAGTGGTGACGGCGAACCGGGACGACGAAGGCCCGCCGCCCCGCGAAGAACGCGGGGTGGCGGGCCTTGTCGATGCGCTGGGCGTCCGGCGCCGAGGTCAGCTCGCGGCCGGAGCCGGGCTGGAGGAGCTGGAAGAGCTCGAAGAACCGGAGGACGAGGACGTCGATGACGTCGAGGACGACGCCGGGGTCGAGCCGGACGACGACGCCGAGGAGCTACCGGAGGAGCCTGCGCCCACCGTGCTGCTGGAGGACGAACGGCTGTCGGTGCGGTAGAAGCCCGAGCCCTTGAACACGACGCCCACGGCCGAGAAGACCTTGCGGAGCCGTCCCTGGCAGTCGGGGCACGTGGTCAGCGCCTCGTCGGTGAACTTCTGCACCGCCTCCAGGCCGTTGCCGCACTCGGTGCACTGGTACTGGTACGTGGGCACTTGTCTTCCTCCTGGCACTCTCGCCTGATGAGTGCTAACGATGGTCAATGATGCGGCATTCCGCTGGATCAGTCCAGCGACTCCGATGTGAGATGAGCCGTGGCCGAGCCGCGCACGCTCTTCCACCGCGGCTCCGCGCCGCCCCCACCGCGCGCCGCCCACGGCTTCGCGCGGTGCGCCACCGCGTGCCCGCTCAGCCCTTGGCCGCGCCCACCAACTGCGGCGCGGCGCCGCGCTCCGGTGCGGCCGCGACCACCTGGCCCGGCGCGGTCAGCAGGTGCCGCAGCGACACCAGCGCGATCAGGCCCAGGCCGGCGCCGGCCACCGGCACCAGGAACCCGCTGGACGGCCCGTGGCCGTCGATCAGCTGCCCGGCGATCATCTGGCCGACCGCCAGGCCGAGGCCGATGGCGCCGGTCAGCCAGGTGAACGCCTCGGTCTTGGCGCCGTCCGCGACGAGCGTCTCGACCAGGGTGTAGCCGCTGATCAGGGTCGGCGCGATGGCCAGGCCGCAGACCAGTCCGGCGACGGCGAGCGCGATCAGGTTGGGCATCGCCCACAGCGTCGAGCAGCCCAGCACGAGCAGGGCGTAGCTCATGATCATCCGCTGCTGCACGGCCCGCCGCCAGGCGATCACGCCGTACAGCACGCCGGCCACCATCGAGCCGCCGGCGAAGATCCCGTACACGGTGCCGGCGGCGGCGTGCTGCCCGACCGAGTCGGCGAAGGCGTTCACCGAGACCTGCATGCCGCCGAACACGGCGCCCACCCCGAGGAAGGCCCCGGCCAGCAGCCGGACGCCGGGGGAGGCGAGTGCGGAGGCGCGCTGCACGCCGGGCTGGGGCACCGCCCGGGCGGGCGCGGTGCGCCGCTGGGCGGCGAAGGCCAGGCCGCCGACGAGGGTCAGCGTGGCCTCGGCGATCAGCCCGGCCGAGGGGCTGACCGTGGTGGCGACGGCGGTGGCCAGGATCGGGCCGATCACGAAGGTGAACTCGTCCGTCACGGACTCGAAGGCGAACGCGGTGCCCACCTTGGCCGCGGACGAGGCGGACGCGCCGTCCGCGGTGAACTCGGCGATCCAGCGGGACCGGACCATGGCGCCGATCTGCGGAACGCTCGCGCCGGCCGGGACGGCGGCCAGGAACAGGCTCCAGGCCGGTGCGTGGCCGAGCGCCAGCGCGATCAGCGCGCCGACCGAGGCCGCGTGCACCACGACGGTCGGGACGAGGACGGCGGTCTGGCCGTACCGGTCGGCGAGCCGGCCGGTCTGCGGGCCGATCAGGGCCTGGGCGACGGCGGCGACGGCCGCGACGGTGCTCGCGGTGCCGTACGAGCCGTGGGTGTCCTTGACGAGCAGCAGGATGCCCATGCTGAGCATCGCGTACGGCAGCCGCGCGAGGAACGCCGGTGCCAGGAACGTCCAGGCGCCGGGCGTGCGCAGCAGCGCGCCGTACCCGACCCGCACGGGGGCGGGGGCGCCGGCGGCATCGGCGGTGCCGTCGGCAGGGGTGGCGTTGGCGGTGTCACGCGGGGTCGCGGTGTCCGCGGGGTCGTCGACCGTTCGGCGGGCCGTCACGGTCGGTCCTTCCTGCTGCCTGGTAGCGCGGCAGGGCATGGGGTGGCCCCGACGGCGCCGAGAGTCGTCCTCTCGCGCGTCGACCGGGGTAGATACCGGGCCGGCCCGGCGTGGTGGCCGAGGTCCGGACCGCGGCCGCCGAACGGTCGCGCCAACTCTGCTTCAGGCAGATGCTGGGTGTGATCTGACCATCATACATATACGCGCGTAGATGTCGCGCGAATCCCCAGACTACAAGGCCCGTCCAAAATTGTCCTGCCCATCGAAGGTGAACAGCTGGTGAGGCCTTCCGGTCTTCCGGCCTTGCGGTCGCCACCCGCCGCCCACTTGCCCGGCTCAGCGCCCGACGGCGGGTCCCACCGCCCGACGGCGGGTCTCACCGCCCGTTCAGCCACCCCGCGAGCTTGCCGCCCTTGTCCACGGCCCGCAGCCGCCGTTCGGCCGCCTCGCCGACCTCGTCGGTGGTGACCACCAGCAGCTCGTCCCCGCCGCGCAGCACCGTCGCCTTGTCCGGCACGAAGGAGCTGCCCTCCCGCACCACCAGGGTGACGGCGGCCCCCTTGGGCAGCCGCAGCTCGCTGACCTCCACGCCGGACATCCGGGAGCCGGGGGAGAGCGCGACCGACAGCAGGTGCCCGTGCAGCTTCTCCAGCGGGGCGGACTCGATGTCCAGGTCCTGGCCCATCGAGCCCTCGCCGATCCGCAGCTGCTTGGCCACCCAGGGCAGGGTCGGGCCCTGGAGCAGGGTGAAGACGACGACCAGGATGAAGACGATGTTGAAGACGTCCTGGGCCTTCGGCGCGCCCGACACCAGCGGGATGGTCGCCAGCACGATGGGCACCGCCCCGCGCAGCCCGGCCCAGCTGAGCAGCGCCTGCTCCCGGCCCGGAACCTTGAACGGTGTCAGCGTCAGCACCACGGACAGCGGCCGGGCCAGGAAGACCAGCACGCCGCCGATCACCAGCGCGGGGACCACCGCGGAGCCCATGGTCTCGGGCGTGCAGAGCAGGCCGAGCAGCACGAACATGCCGATCTGCCCGATCCAGGCCAGGCCGTCGGCGAAGCCCCGGACGGCCGGGCCGTGCGGCAGCTTGGCGTTGCCGAGGATCACCGCGCAGATGTAGACGGCGAGGAAGCCGGAGCCGTGCAGCAGCGCGCCGCCCGCGTAGGCGAGCACGGTCAGCGCCATCACCGCGATCGGGTACAGGCCGGAGGAGGGCAGCGCGACGTGCTTGATCCCGTACGCGCCGAGCTTGCCGACCGCGAAGCCGACCGCCGCGCCGATCGCCAGCTCGGCGATGATCGTGCCGACCAGGACGTACCAGGAGTCCAGCTCGCCGGTGGTGGCGAAGGCGACGACCAGGATGACCACGGGCGCGTCGTTGAAGCCGGACTCGGCCTCCAGCAGGCCGGTGAGCCGGTGCGGCAGCGGGACCATGCGCAGGACGGAGAAGACGGCGGCGGCGTCGGTGGAGGAGACGATCGCGCCGAGCAGCATCGAGGTCCGCCAGTCCAGGCCGACCAGCCAGTGCGCGCCGGCCGCGGTGACGAACACGCTGACCCCGACGCCGACGGTGGCGAGCACGGTGGCGGCCGGCATCACGGGTCTGACCTCGCGCCAGCTGGTCTTGAGGCCGCCCTCGGCGAGGATCACCACGAGCGCCGCGTAGCCGAGCACCTGGGTCAGCTCGGCGTTGTTGAAGGAGACGCCGATGCCGTTCTGGCCCAGGGCGACGCCGATCCCGAGGTAGATCAGCAGGCTCGGTAGCCCTGAGCGGGTGGATATCCGCACGGCGACCACCGCGACCAGCAGGATCACGGAGAACTCGAGGAGGAGCTGGTTCAGGTGGTCGATGTTCACGCAGTGGCACCTCGTGCAGGCAGGGGCGGGCGGGGTGTCTGGTGGTGCTGGAGGGCGCGACCCGTTAAGAAGGCGTCAATGCTCCTGTTGCGGATCGTTACTCAGTCTAACATTTTGCCATATCTTTAGTTTCTTTTCCTCCTCGGGCCCCCAACCGCCGCTTCCGGGCCTCCTCGTTGACCTCCTCCGATCCCACGGTGAGCGTCCCCCGTGCACGCCGCTCGGCCGACTCGGCCTAATGTGGTGCCCTGTCACGGCCCCCGGCCCTGGACACGCCCGCCCGCCCCGAAGTCAGGACCGCAAGGACCCAGATGCCCCGCTCGAAGAAGTTCCGGCGCGCCCGTCTGATCGTGATCGTGCTGGTCGTGCTGCTGGTGGCCGGCGTCGGCTACGGCGGCTACCGCGGGGTCACCGCGGTCCGCGCGTCCTTCCCGGAGGTCGACGGCACCGTCAAGGTGGCGGGCATGAGCGCGCCGGTCGACGTCAAGCGGGACGCCAACGGCATCCCGCAGCTCTACGCCGACACCAACGAGGACCTCTTCCGCGCCCAGGGCTACGTCCAGGCGCAGGACCGCTTCTGGGAGATGGACGTCCGGCGGCACATCACCGCCGGCCGGCTGTCCGAGATGTTCGGCGACGGCCAGGTCGACACCGACGCCTTCATCCGGACCATGGGCTGGCGGCAGGTGGCGCAGAAGGAGTTCGACACCAAGCTGTCGGCCGACACCAAGAAGAACCTCCAGGCCTACGCGGACGGCGTGAACGCCTGGCTCGCCGAGCACCCCGGCGGCGAGAAGGCCTCTCTGGAGTACGCCCTGCTCGGCGCCGTCAACGGCGACTACCAGCCCGAGCAGTGGAGCCCGGTCGACTCGGTGGCCTGGCTCAAGGCGATGGCCTGGAACCTCTCCGGGAACCTCCAGGAGGAGATCGACCGCTCGCTGCTGGCCCAGGACTTCGGTCCGGACAAGATCGCCGAGCTGTACCCCGACTACCCGTACACCCGCAACGGCACGATCGTGAAGACCGGCACGGTGGCCGGCGACAACTACCGCCCCGCCGACGGCTCGCCCCCGTCCGGCGGCGGCACCGCCACCACCCAGGGCGCGGCCACCACCAAGGCGCTGCTCCAGGGCCTCACCGACCGGATCGACGGCATGCCGCAGCTGCTCGGCCGCCCCGGCCAGGGCATCGGCTCCAACTCCTGGGTCGTCGCCGGCACCCACACCACCACCGGCAAGCCGCTGCTGGCCAACGACCCGCACCTCGGCCCCGGCCTGCCCTCCGTCTGGTACCAGATGGGCCTGCACTGCCGCACTAGCTCGCCGGCCTGCCAGTACGACGTCTCCGGCTTCAGCTTCGCCGGCATGCCCGGCGTGATAATCGGCCACAACAAGGACGTCGCCTGGGGCTTCACCAACCTCGGCGCCGACGTGACCGACCTCTACCTGGAGAAGGTCACCGGCCCGGACACCTACCAGGTCGACGGCAAGGACGTGAAGTTCGACCTCCGCAAGGAGACCATCAAGGTCGCCGGCGGCGACGACCGCACGATCACCGTCCGCACCACCCAGACCGGCGCCCCGCTCATCTCCGACCAGAGCACCGAGCAGCAGAACGTCGGCAAGTACGCCCCCAACGGCAGCGCCGCCCCCGACCGCGGCACCGGCGGCTACGGCGTCGCCCTGCAGTGGACGGCGCTGAACCCCGGCAAGACCATGGACGCGGTGTTCGAGCTGGACCGGGCCCGCAACTGGGACGAGTTCCGGGCCGCCGCCAAGGACTTCGCCGTCCCCGCGCAGAACCTGGTCTACGCCGACGCCAAGCACATCGGCTACCAGGCCCCCGGCGACATCCCGGTCCGCGGCAAGGGCGACGGCACCTACCCGGCCCCGGGTTGGGACTCCACGTACCAGTGGAAGGGCTCGATCCCCTTCACCGCCCTGCCGTACAGCCTGGACCCGTCCGCGGGCTACATCGTCACCGCGAACCAGGCCGTGGTGGACCCGAGCTACAAGTACTCGCTCACCAAGGACTGGGAGTACGGCACCCGGGCCAAGGAGATCACCGACCAGATCGAGGGCCTGCTCAAGAACAACGGCAAGATCTCGCCGGACGACATGCAGACCATGCAGCTGGACAACACCAGCATCATGGCCAAGACGCTCGTCCCGCTGCTGCTCAAGCAGCAGATCGACGACCCGTACGTGCGTGAGGCGCAGGACCTGCTGAAGGACTGGAACTACCACCAGGACGCCGACTCGGCCGCCGCCGCCTACTACAACGGCGTCTGGCGCCAGCTGCTCAGCCTCGCCTTCGGCCAGAAGTTCCCGGCCGACCTGCGGGCCAAGGGCAACTGCCTGCTGGTCCGCCAGCAGGACGACCCGACCAGGCCGGACAGCTCCAGCAAGATCGTCACCGAGTGCGGCACCCGCGACCCGGGCAAGGCCCAGCCGGACGGCGGCGACCGCTGGACCGAGGTGGTCCGGCAGCAGCTGGACAAGCCGGACAGCTCCTGGTGGACGTACATCGACTCCCAGCACAAGGAGCAGAAGGGCCTGGACAACCTGCTCAAGGAGGCGATGAAGGACGCCCGGCAGGACCTCACCTCGCTGCTCAGCAAGGACATCTCCACCTGGAGCTGGGGCCGCCTGCACAAGCTGACCCTGCGCGAGCAGACCCTCGGCACCGACGACTCCTCGATCGCCTCCGGCGCGGTCCACCGGCTGCTCAACCGCGGCCCGTACCGGCTCTCCGGCGGCTCGGCGGCCGTCGACGCGGCCGGCTGGAACGCGGCGGCCGGCTACCAGGTGGACTGGATCCCGTCGATGCGGATGGTGATCGACCTGAGTGACCTCGACTCCTCGCGGTGGATCAACGTCGGCGGCGCCTCCGGCCACGCCTTCCACGACAACTACAACGACCAGACCGACCTCTGGCTCAAGGGCAAGCTGCTGACCTGGGCCTACACGCCGGACGCGGTCGAGAAGGCCACCAAGCACAAGCTGGTGCTCACCAACGGCTGACCCCGCACGACCCCGGCGGCCCCGCTCCCTCCCCGGAGCGGGGCCGCCGCCGTCTCACCCCAGCCTCCGCAGCCCGGCGGGCGTGACCGCCAGGTCCACCGGGCGGTCGTGCGGTTCGGCCGGCACCTCGTCCAGCAGCTCGTGCTCGTAGAGCAGAACCGCCAGCACCGGCCGCGCGCCCGCCCGCCCCAGCCGGGCCAGCACCCGGTCGTAGCTGCCGCCGCCGCGGCCCAGCCGCAGCCCCCGCCGGTCCACCGCCAGGCCCGGCAGCAGCACCACGGAGGCCTCCGTGACCGCCTCCGGGCCGAGCCGAGGGCCGACCGGCTCCAGCAGCCCGCGTCCGGCCGGGGCCAGCTCCTGCGGGCCCCGGTAGGCGGCCCAGTCCAGGTCGTTGTCGGGCAGCAGTACCGGCAGCAGCACCCGTACCCCGCGCGCCCGCAGCGCGTCCAGCAACGGCCTGGTCCCGGGCTCGGCGCCCACCGACACGTACGCGGCCACGGTGGCACCCGGCGCCGCCAGCTCCCCGGCGTGCCCGGCCAGCGCGAGCGCGGCCTCCGCGCGCCCCTCGGCGGAGAGCGCGCGGCGCCGGGTCAACAGCCGTGTCCTCAGATCGCTCTTCTCGTTGTGCATCGGATCCTCCGCAACTCTGTGCCGTCGAGCCGTGCCGCCGACCGGTCCCGCCGGCCGGCGCCATCGACGCGCAGAGCCTGACACGCGAAAGGGCGCCGCGATTGTCCACCCCGCTGCTGGTCCAGGCCCTGGCCGTGCTCAGCGCCCCCGCGCTGGCCGGCGCCACCGTGCTCGGGCTTCGGCTGCGCCGGGGCGGCGCCGAAGCCGCCGCCCGGCAGGAACGGCTGCGCGAGCGGATCGCCGAACTGGAGACCCGCTGCGCCGACCTGGAGCGCACCGCCTCCTGCGACCCGCTCACCGGCGTGTGGAACTACCGCCACCTGCAGCTCACCCTGGACCGCGAGATCGAGCGCGCCCGCCGCGCCGAGCGGACCGACCAGCCCGAAGGGCCGCGCCCGCTGGCCGTGCTGCTGCTGGAGATCACCGGCTTCGACGCGGTCGTCGCCGAGCACGGCCGCGGCCGCGCCGGCGCGGTGCTGCGCGACCTCGCCCAGCGGCTGGCGATGGAGATCCGCCGTTCCGACACCCTCGGCCGCTACAGCGGAGAGGAGTTCCTGGTGGTGCTGCCGGACACCGGCGCCGAGGGCGCCGCGCAGGTCGCCGAGCGCCTGGTCTGGTCGGTCCGCCGGCACCTGCTGCTCGACTGGTCCTCCGGCCCGCGCGAGTCCCGCCCGGCCCACGGCAACGGCCTCACCGCCGCCGTCGGCGTCGCCGTGCTGCCCGAGGACGGCACCCACGCCGCCGTGCTGCTGCGCGCCGCCGACCGCGCGCTCGCCGAGGCCAGGTCGGCCGGCGGCGACTGCTGGCGGGTCCGCCCGGGCCCCGGCGACCGGTCGGCGGCGCGGCCGGCCGCCCCGCCCGCCGCCGGTGCGCAGCCCAACGCGACTGCCGAGCGTGACCGTTCGGGAAAGCCGGGTAGTCTGTCGCCCTGTGCCGGCGGGGACCCCCTCGCCCAGCCGGTCAATTCCCATACGCCTGCCGCCGTGGCCGGGCCCCGCGACGTGCTGTCCTAGCCGTCGACCGCGCCCGGCCGGGCGAAAACGTGCCTGAGTAAGGTAAACGCATGACGACGACCAACTCCCGAATCCCGGTAACCAAGGCCGTGGTACCCGCGGCCGGACTGGGCACCCGCTTCCTCCCGGCAACCAAGGCCACTCCGAAGGAGATGCTGCCCGTCGTCGACAAGCCGGCCATCCAGTACGTCGTCGAGGAGGCCTCCTCCGCGGGGCTGTCCGACATACTGATGGTCACCGGCCGTAACAAGCGGGCCCTGGAGGACCACTTCGACCGCGCCTACGAGCTGGAGGAGCTGCTCGCCCGCAAGGGCGACGAGGACCGCCTGCGCCGGGTCCGCGAATCCGTCGAGCTGGCCAACATGCACTACGTCCGCCAGGGCGACCCGAAGGGCCTCGGCCACGCCGTCTCGGTCGCCGAGCAGCACGTGGCAGGCCAGCCCTTCGCCGTCCTCCTCGGCGACGACCTGATCGACCCGCGCGACCCGCTGCTCGCCCGCATGATCGAGGTCCAGCAGGAGCTCGGCGGCTCGGTCGTCGCCCTCATGGAGGTCGACCCCTCCCAGATCCACCTCTACGGCTGCGCCGCCGTCAAGGCGAACGGCTTCGGCGAGGACGTCTTCCAGGTGACCGACCTGGTCGAGAAGCCCGAGACGAACGAGGCCCCCTCGAACTACGCCGTCATCGGCCGCTACGTCCTCGACCCGCTGGTCTTCGACGTGCTGCGGGAGACCCCGCCCGGCCGCGGCGGCGAGATCCAGCTCACCGACGCCCTGCGCGAGCTGACCACCCGCGAGCCGGAGGCCGGCGGCCAGGTCCACGGCGTGCTCTTCAAGGGCCGCCGCTACGACACCGGCGACCGCGCGGACTACCTGCGCGCTATCGTCCGACTGGCCTCCGAGCGCGAGGACCTCGGCCCGGAGTTCCGCTCCTGGCTGCGCGAGTTCGTCGCCTCCGAGCTGCAGGACTGACACGACGACAGAGAGCGAGCCGCCGATGACCGGGTCCACCCAACACACCACCGGATCCGCCGCAGCCTGCTGCGACGGAACCACGGACCCGGCACCGGCGGCCCCCCGCCTCTGGACGGTGGACGAACACCTCTCCGACGTCCTGGCCGCGGTCGGCCCGCTGCCCGCCATCGAGCTGCAACTGCTCGACGCCCAGGGCTGCCGGCTCGACGAGGACGTCCTCGCCGACGGTGACCTGCCGCCCTTCGACAACAGCTCGATGGACGGCTACGCCGTGCGCACCGCCGACACCGCCGGCGCCACCGACCCGTACCCCTCGGTGCTCGCCGTCGTCGGCGACATCGCGGCCGGCGCGGGCGAACTGCCCCGGGTCGGGCCCGGCCAGGCCGCCCGGATCATGACCGGCGCCCCCGTCCCGCCCGGCGCCCAGGCCGTCGCCCCGGTCGAGTGGACCGACGGCGGCACCGGCACCGGGGTGCCCGCCGACGCGATGACCGCGCCCGTCGAGGACGAGGAGGTCCGCGTCCTGCGCCCGGTCGCCGAGGGCGCCCACATCCGCCACCGCGGCAGCGACGTCGCGGCCGGCACCAAGGTCCTGGGGGCCGGCACCCGGCTCGGCCCCACCCAGCTCGGCCTGCTCGCCGCGATCGGCCGCGCCACCGTCAGGGTCCGCCCGCGCCCCCGGGTCGTAGTGCTGTCCACCGGCAGCGAGCTGGTCCAGCCCGGCGAGCCGGTCGGCCCCGGGCAGATCTCCGACTCCAACAGCTTCACCCTCACCGCGGCCGCCCAGGACGCCGGCGCCATCGCCTACCGGGTCGGCGCCGTCCCGGACCAGGCCGACCGGCTGCGCGCCGTCCTGGAGGACCAGCTCGGCCGGGCGGACCTGATCGTCACCAGCGGCGGGGTCAGCGTCGGCGCGTACGACGTGGTCAAGGAGGTCTTCGAGTCCTACGGCGGCGTCGACTTCCGCAGGCTGCGGATGCAGCCCGGCAAGCCGCAGGGCTTCGGCCGGATCGGCGGCCCGGCCGGCGTGCCGCTGCTCGCCCTGCCCGGCAACCCGGTCAGCGCCTACATCTCCTTCGAGCTGTTCGTCCGCCCGGTCATCCGCACCATGCTCGGCGCCGCCGACGTCCACCGCCCGGTGGTCCGCGCGCTCTGCCCGGCGGCGCTGCGCTCCCCGGCCGGCCGCCGGCAGTTCCTGCGCGGCCGCTACTCGGCGGCGGACGGCACCGTCGAGCCGGTGGGCGGCGCCGAGTCGCACCTGGTGGGCGCCCTGGCCCGGGCGAACTGCCTGATCACCGTCCCCGAGGCCGTCACCGCCCTGCCCGCCGGCAGCGAGGTCGACGTGGTCCTGCTCGGTTCCTAGGACATGTCTCGCGGACCAGGCCCCTCCCACGGGGTGTGGCGGGGGAGCTGTACGGTAGCGCGGTATTCGACCTGCGTGCCCCTGGAGCCACCCGTGACGACACCTCCCCCCGGCGACCGCCTCACCCATGTCGACGACCAGGGCGCGGCCCGGATGGTCGACGTCTCCGAGAAGGCCACCACCGCGCGCACCGCCGTCGCGGCCGGCCGGGTCCGGGTCTCCCCGAAGGTGGTCGAGCTGCTGCGCGGCGAGGGCGTGCCCAAGGGCGACGCCCTCGCGGTGGCCCGGATCGCCGGGATCATGGGCGCCAAGAAGACCCCCGACCTGATCCCGCTCTGCCACCCCATCGCCGTCTCCGGCGTCACGGTGGACCTCACGGTCGCGGACGACGCCGTCGAGATCACCGCCACCGTGAGGACCGCCGACCGCACCGGCGTCGAGATGGAGGCGCTGACCGCCGTCGCGGTGGCCGGCCTCACCGTCATCGACATGGTCAAGGCCGTGGACAAGGGCGCTGCCATCGAGTCCGTCCGGGTGCTCAGCAAGACCGGCGGCAAGAGCGGCGACTGGTTCGCGCCGGAGGCGGGCGAGTGAACGGGCGGAGCGAGCTCACCACCGAGGGGTCCGGACGGATGAGGGCCCTTGCGGTCACCGTGTCCAACCGGGCCTCGGCCGGCGTCTACGAGGACAGGGGCGGCCCGCTGCTGGTGGCCGGCCTGACCGCGATGGGCTTCACCGCCGACGGCCCCCGGGTCGTCCCGGACGGCGAGCCGGTGGAGGCCGTCCTGCGCGAGGCCGTCGCGGCCGGCTACGACGTCGTGCTCACCACCGGCGGTACCGGCATCTCGCCGACGGACCTCACCCCGGAGATGACCGCCCGGGTGATCGACCGGCAGGTCCCCGGCATCGCCGAGTCCATCCGCGCGTACGGCCGGGAGAAGGTGCCGACCTCGGCGCTCTCCCGCGGGCTGGCCGGGCTCGCCGGACGTACCCTGATCGTCAACCTGCCGGGCTCGACCGGCGGCGTCAAGGACGGCCTGGCCGTCCTCGAACCGCTGCTCGTCCACGCCATCGACCAGCTCGGCGGCGGGGACCACCCCCGGCCGGACGCACCAGCTTCCGGGAGAACGCACTGAACGCCGGTTGGCCGGTAGAACTCCACGAGGGGGAGGTCGTGCTGCGCCCGATCCGGGCCCGCGACCAGCGCGAGTGGCAGGAGGTCAGCCTCCGCAACCGGGACTGGCTGCGCCGCTGGGAGGCGACCGTCCCGCCCGGTCCGGCCGGGCAGGCCGCCGGGCCGCGCCCGACGTTCCGGCAGATGGTGCGCTTCCTGCGCGGTGAGGGCTCGGCCGGGCGGATGCTGCCCTTCGTCGTGCTCTACAAGGGCCAGCTGGTCGGCCAGCTGACCGTGGGCGGCATCACCTGGGGCTCGATGTGCTCGGCGAACGTCGGGTACTGGATCGACGAGGCGGTGGCCGGCCGGGGCATCATGCCGACGGCCGTGGCGCTTTCCGTCAACCACTGCTTCCGCACCCTCGGCCTGCACCGGATCGAGGTCTGCATCCGCCCGGAGAACGGCCCGAGCCGCCGGGTGGTGGAAAAGCTCGGCTTCCGCTCGGAGGGAATCCGCCCGCGCTATCTCCACATCGACGGCGCCTGGCAGGACCACCTGGTGTACGCGCTGACCGCCGAGGAGGTGCCGGAGGGGATGCTGGAACGCTGGCGGTCGATCAGTTCAGGTCGCGAGTCAAGTAATTGAATATATGTTCGAAACAAATATCGATATGGCATCGTCGCGACGGCGGACTGGCACAAATACCGGCAAAATAGTCGGAGAATCAGCTTGATCACACGACACGCCGAGCCAAATTGCTGCCAGGCCTTCCCGGCGCCCGTACGGTGTGGATCGTGAGCAGTAGCGGCCTTATCTACGCCGTCATCGTAGGGGCCTGGGCCGCCTATCTGGTGCCGATGTGGCTCCGCAGGCAGGACGAACTCAACGAGGCGCGCCCGACGGAGCGCTTCAGCACCGCCATCCGCCTGCTGGCCGGGCGTTCGGGGCTGGAGCGGCGGGCAGCCCGGGCCCTGGGCGACGAACCGCGTGACGACGAGCACAGCAGCGACGGCCCTCCCGGACGGGACGGGGCCGCCTCCGGCGACCCCGCGGCGGACTCCGCGCCGCCCGCCGTGGGGCCCGAGTCCCCGCCCTCCGTCGAGCCTCCGCCCGCGCCGGTGCCCGCGTCCGCGTCCGCGTCCTCGCCCGCATCCTCGTCCTCGCCCGAGCGGGGCGCCCGGGGAGAGCGTCCGGGCTCCGCGCCGCACGGCGGGGCGCAGCGCCGGGCCCGGCTGCTGGCCCGCCGGCGTCGGATGGTCACCGCCCTCTTCCTGGCCTTCGCGCTCGGCGCCGTGGTCGCGGCGGTGGCCGGACTGGCCTTCCTCTGGGTCCCGGCCGTCCCGGCGATCCTCCTCACCCTGTACATCGGCCACCTGCGCAAGCTGGAGCGCCAGCGCTACGAGGTGAAGCTCGACCGCGCCCGGGCCGCCCAGGCGGCCGAGCGGCTGCGCAAGCGCGAGCAGCAGCGCGCCGCGGCCCGGAGCGTCCCGGCCGAGGCCGTTGACACCCAGGCTCACACCCAGGTCCACACCCAGGCCCACGTCCGGGCCCAGGCCCCGGTTCGTGCCCAGGCCCCGGCCGCCGAGGGGCGGGCCGGGCGCCGCCCGCATCTGCGGCTGGCCGCCGACCCCGGCGAGGCCGCCGTCTCCGCGCCGTCCGCCTCCGCGGTGGCCGAGGCGACCGAGCACGAGGAGTGGGTCGACGGCATGCGCGAGCGCGGCGCGGCCGGCCCGGACTCCTGGGAGCCGGTGCCCGTCCCGCTGCCGACGTACGTCACGGCGCCGGTCGCCCCCCGGGTCTCCCGCGGTCTCGACCTGACGGCCCCCGGCACCTGGACCGCGGGCCGCCCCGCCGAGTCCGCCCGCAACACCCCGCTGTTCGACCAGTACGCCGAACCGTCGGCCCCGGAGGCCCGCCCCCGCGCGGCCAACGAGTGACCTCCCCGGCCCCCGGACCAGCGCCGCATCGCCGGGGGTGGTCACGGCCCCCCTCCGGAAGGTGCTAGAGTTTCTTCTCGTTGGGGCTGTGGCGCAGTCCGGTAGCGCACCTCGTTCGCATCGAGGGGGTCAGGGGTTCGAATCCCCTCAGCTCCACCCAACGACTGTTCACGAGTCTGATTCGTGAGTGGTCACGAGATCCCGCTCGACCGATTCGGTCGGGCGGGATTTCTGCTTTGGGCGGGTCTGTTCGAGGCGGCGTGCGATGGCGATGGGGCTTCGTGACGTAGATCACGCGACTGCGCGGGCTTTCTCGGGGTCGGCTGAGCTGTTGCGGTCGTGCGGAAGCCGCCGTCGAGCGGCGGGCCAACGGCTTTGTGGGGTAGGCCACTTCGGGGTGTCTGCGAGTTGTTCGTCAGCTGTGCGGCGGGGGCAGGCCGTTGAAGTCTGCGGGGGCGGGCGTGAGGCCGTCGTAGTCCTCGATGCTGTTCGCCGCTGTCAGCCCGGGGCTGCTGGTGCGGAGCCGGTCCTGGATGGTCAACAGGTCGATCATGAAGACCATCAGGGCGAGCAGGACCGCTTGGGCGACGCGTCCGCCGGTACTGGAGAAGATCCGTGTCCCGCGGACAGGGCCGGGCAGGCCCCGGAAGACGCCCGACAGCGTGGCCGCCGACAAGGCCTACAGCAGCGGCCCGTGCCGCGCCTGCCTGCGCAGGCGCGGCATCCGGCACACGATCCCGGAGAAGGCGGACGGTCAGGCCGCCCGCCTGCGCAAAGGCTCACGCGGCGGGTGCCCACCGGCCTTCGACGAGAAGCGGTACAAGAAGCGCAACACCGTCGAACGGGCCATCAACAAGCTCAAGCA
The DNA here is from genome assembly GCF_040685715.1 of Kitasatospora sp. NPDC088264. Lineage (NCBI taxonomy): Bacteria > Bacillati > Actinomycetota > Actinomycetes > Kitasatosporales > Streptomycetaceae > Kitasatospora > Kitasatospora sp. NPDC088264. Next base: position 44,148 of record NZ_JBFBIR010000024.1, on the reverse strand, counting down.
CGCCCGAGCGGTCGCAACCCGATACGACAAGCGCGGATACGTCTACCTCGGCACCGTCACCGCAGCCGCTCTCGTCATCTGGCTCCGCGCATGATCGCCCGGACAGCTTTGCCTGGTACTCCAGCGAGAGTTCTCCATTGGGCCCCGCTCACCAGGCCACGGGCAGTGACCGCATCCCGTAGATGAACGACTCGGTACGGAACTCGCGCTCGCCGGTCAGCCGCAGCCCCGGCAGCCGGCGGAACAGCGTCTCCAGGGCGATCTGGAGTTCGGCGCGGGCCAGCGGCTGGCCCAGGCACTGGTGTACGCCGAAGCCGAACGCCAGGTGCCGCCGGGCGTCCCGGTCCAGGTCCAGCTCGTCCGTCGCCCGATGGCCGGCGCCGCCGAACACCGCCTCGTCCCGGTTGGCGGTGGAGAGCATCGCCATCACGCCCTCCCCGGCCCGGACGGTGACGCCGCCCAGCTCCACGTCCTCCAGCGCCACCCGGGGCAGGCCGGTGTGCACGATGGTCAGCAGCCGCAACAGCTCCTCCACCGCGCCCGGCAGGGTGGCCGGGTCGGCCAGGCCGGGGATCTGCTCGGGGTGCTCCAGCAGCAGCGCGGTCGACAGCGAGATCATGTTCGCGGTCGTCTCGTGCCCGGCGACCAGCAGCAGCACGCCCATGCCGGCCACGTCGTCCGGGGTCAGGTCGTCCCGCGCCGCGAGTCGGCTGAGGGCATCGTCCTCCGGTTGTGCGCGCTTGCGGGCCGTCAGGTCGCGAAGGTAGTCCCGGACCTCCTCCTGGGCCTCCCGGAGCTGCTCCACGGTGCTCTCCCGGCTGAGCATCGTGCGGCTCAGGTTCTGGAAGCGGTCGTGGTCCTCGTACGGCACGCCGAGCAGCAGGCAGATCACCAGCGAGGGCACCGGCAGCGCGAAGTCGGTGACCAGGTCGGCCGTGGTCCGGCCCGCGGTCATCCGGTCCAGTGCCTCGTCCACAATCCGCTGGATCTCCGGGCGCAGCGCCTCCACCCGCTTGACCAGGAATTCCCCGGTGATCATGCGGCGCTGGCGGGCGTGCTCGGGGTCGTCCAGCCGCAGGAAGTCCGGATTGTCGGTGATCAGCTCGCGAGCGCCGGCGACCAGCAGCGGGAAGGTCGGGTGGCGGATGTCGGCACTGAACCGGCGGTCGGACAGCACGGTGCGGACCTCGGCGAAGCCGGTGACCAGCCAGCAGAGGTCGCCGTCGGGCAGCTCGGCTCTGGTCACCGGCCCGGTGGCGGCGGCCTCGGAGTACGCGGGCGGCGGGCCGAACGGGCAGCCACCGGAGTGCCGGGCCGGCAGCGGGAGGACGGGGGTGGTGGATGCGGTGGTCAAGGCGGGGGTCTCCTCACGTCGCGGGTGTTCTCGTGGGGTTCGGGGCCCGGGAAGGTTCCCGGCGCGGCCTGCGGGGCCGGCGGCGGGGGTCCGTCAGGCCCCGGTCCGCGCGGGCTCGTCCCCGGTGACGGTGATCGCCCGGCCCGGACAGAGCTCGGAGGCGAGTCTGACGTCGTCGAACTGCTCGGGCAGCAGGACGGTCTGACGGAGTCTCACGAGACTGTCCCGGTCGTCCTGGTCGAAGACCGCGGGGGCGTTCATCACGCACATGCCGGAGCTACAGCAACGGTCCCGGTCGACGCTCACCTGCATGTCGGGCACCTTTCGCCAGGGCGGCGCCGGCTGCCCGGCGGCCGCCTCTCGTTGTCACGGTCAACCTAGCCGTCGCTGGTCCGTTCACGGAGGGGTACGGTGGCCGGATCGAGAATGGCTGACTCGGCCCCTGTGTGTGAACCCCCATTGCGGCGCAATGCGTTTCAACCGGCGGTACTTCGCCGGACGGGTCGGCGGACCAGGCCGCGCGGACGGCCTCACAAGAGCCTTCGGCGGTGGCCAACTCCCGTGCGGAGGCCACCGTGTCGGCCTCGGCGGCGCTCTTGTCCGGCCGGTAGCGCACCACCCGGGGTGAACCGCAGGGCCAGCCCGGCGGGGTAGCGGGGGCCGCGCTGGAGGCCGTCGAAGGCGACCTCGACGACCAGTTCCGGCCGGACCGGCACCGTCCGGGCGTCCCGCCCGGTCTCCCGGGCGAGCAACTCGGCGGTCTGCCAGGCGAGCGTCCGCTCGGTCAGCCCCTTGAAGGTCTTGCCGAGCATCACCCACGGGCCGAGCCCCGGCTCGCCGGCCGCCCGGGCGGCCGGCGAGGCCCTCGGACGGTCCCGGTCGCCGGTCGGTCGCGCACGGGGGCGGGAGCGGGAACCGGAGCGGGAACGGCCGAGGGCCGGCCGGGGGAGTCCGGCCGGCCCTCAGGGTTGGGCGGGGTGGGTCAGGGGCGCTGGGAACCGGCGTAGGGGCCGGGCTGGGGGGCGCCGGACTGCGGCGGGACGGCGCCGTAGCGGGGCGGGCGGTAGCCGCGTGGGTGCCGGGTCAGGTTGTAGCCCAGGACGCCCGCCAGGGCGGCCAGGGCGCCGCCGCCGATGGTCCAGTACCAGCGGCTGTTCCAGCCGGAGAACCAGCCGGTGTACCAGTGCTCCTCGGCCCCCACCGGGGCGGCCGCCTTGGCGGTGCTGGCGCCGCCGCCGGCCGGCGGGACCAGCGGGGCCTTGAGCTCGCCGCCCTCCGGCTGGGCGTTGTCCGCGTTGCCCTTCGCGCTGACGTGCAGTTGGACGGAGGTGGCCAGGCCCAGGTCGGTCTGCGGGACGTCGCTGACCGAGAGCCGCACGTAGTAGGTGCCGGGCAGCGGGTCGCCGGACCACGGCTCGGCCCAGGAGCGGATCTCGCGCAGGGTGCAGCTCAGCGTGAGCGTGCCGGTGTTCTGGTCGCCGGTGGCGTTCTGGGTGCCGGCGGTGCAGGACTGGCGGCGGCGGAGCCCGTCGAAGACCTCGGCGGACCAGGTCTGCGGGCCGTGCCGGTCGGTCGCGGGGGCCAGGTTGACGGTCAGGCCGATCGTCGGGGTCTGGCCCTCGGAGGCGCCGAACGCCCAGTACAGGTAGTCACCGGTGGAGGCGGCGACGTTGGCGTCCTGGCCGGGGGAGAGGTTGGTCGCGGTCAGGAAGGAGGTGCCGGCCTTGGTGGCCGGGGCCGGGGCGCCGCTCGCGCTCGCCGAGGGCGAGGGGGAGGCGGCGGAGGCGGTCGGGGCGGCCAGCGCGAGGGCGGGCAGCAGGGCGAGGGCGGCGAGGGCGCCGCGAAGGGTCGTGCGCGTGGTCGGTCGCATGGTCAGTTCTCCCGCCAGACAGAGATCCGCCAGCGGGCGATCCAGCCGAACACCAGGCCGAACAGCAGTCCGGCGAGGGTGAGGGTGAGCAGCAGGATCCAGCCGCGGCCCAGGCCCATCGCCGCGCCCTCGGGGGCGGACGAGGCGGTGGCCAGGTCGACGGTCAGCTCCAGCGGCAGGCCGGGGTCGGCCTGGACGCCGGCCTGCGGGGCCAGCGAGTTGCTGACGACCAGGCAGACGGTGGTCTCCGGCTTGGCGCTCGACGAGGAGGTCGGGCCGGTGGTGATGTAGCCCTTGGAGTCGCTGGTGGACCAGCGCAGGCCGGTGGAGATCACGTCGGTGCGGCTGCTGCCGGCGTCGGTGCCGCGGACCAGCTCCTGGCCGGTCGCGCTGGTGGCCTGCAGCAGGACGCCGTAGTCCCGGGCCACCGCGCGGTCCAGACCGACGCTGACCGAGGCGCGCAGCTCCTGGCCGGACTTGACCGGGACCTTGTAGACGCGGTGCTCGGAGAACTTCTCGCGGTCGCTGTACACGCCCGGGGCGAGCACCGGGGCGCTCTCGCACTTGTCGGCGCCGGAGGTCTTCACCGGGGTCACCGCGTAGGTGTCGTTGGAGCGGTCGACCAGCTGCTTCACCTTGTCGGTGAGCTGCTCCTGGGTGCGGACGTCGGTGTAGGTGCCGCCGGTCGCGTTGGCGATGCAGAGCAGCTGCTGGCGGGTCTTGTCGTCGTGGGCCAGGCCGAGGGTGTCGACGACCAGGTGGATGCCCTGGGAGGCGAGTTCACGGGCGACGTCGCAGGGGTCCGGCGGGGTGCAGGTGTCCTCGCCGTCGGTGATCAGCACCACCCGGCGGGTGGTCTCGCCCTTGCCGAGGTCCTGGGCCGCGCCGCGCAGGGCCAGGCCGATCGGGGTCCAGCCGGTGGGCCGCAGGGTGGCGACGGCCGTCTTGGCCTCGACCTTGTTGGTCTTGCCGACCGGGTACAGCTGCTTGGTGTCCTGGCAGCCCTGGGTCTTGTCGTTGCCGGGGTAGTTCGCGCCCAGGGTGCGGATGCCGAACTCGGTCTCCGCGGGCAGCGCGTCGATCACGTCGTTCAGGGACTGCTGGGCCACCGAGATCCGGCTCTTGCCCTGGATGTCCCGCTCGTTCATGGAGCCGCTGACGTCCAGGACGAGGTCGACCCTGGGGGCCTCCTTGGGCGCGGCGGCTCCGGCTGATGGTTCGTCGGCGTGGGCGGGCAGGCCGATGAGCAGCGAGGCGCCCGTTATCGCCAGGGCGCCCAGCAGGCTGCCGAGCCTGGTCTTTGGTCGTCGTCCGGTAGTCACCCGGTGATCCTAGGGATCATCAGTTCGCGATGGCCAAACGAGAGCGGATCGTGCGCCACCCCGCCACGGCGTGAACTCCGGCGCGTGGAAAGGCGGTCGGGGCTGCGCGGACTTACGTCCGCCCTACCCGGGCTGGATAGCCTTCCGTGCGGGTTTCGTGCGAGTCCGGGCGGGAATGGGGGCGCGGTGGAGCTGACGGGGGTCGGAAAACGGTACGGGCGGCGCGGGCGATGGGTCCTGCGCGGGGTCGATCTCGCCGTCGGGCCGGGGGAGTTGGTGCGGATCGCCGGGGCGAACGGGAGCGGCAAGTCGACGCTGCTCCGGCTGGCGGCCGGGATCGAGCGGCCGACCGCCGGGCGGGTGGCCCGCGCGGGTGGTGCCGCGTACGTGCCCGAACGCTTCCCGCCCGCGCTGCCGTTCGACGCCGCCTCGTACCTGCTGCGGGTGGGCCGGGTGCACGGGCTGTCGGCGGAGCGGGCGCGGCGGCGGGCGGGGGACTGGCTGGACCGCTTCGGCATCGCGGACCGGGCGGGCACCCCGCTGAGCCGGCTGTCGAAGGGCACCTGCCAGAAGGTCGCGGTCGCGCAGGCGCTGCTCGCGCAGGCCCCGGTCCTGCTGCTGGACGAGGCCTGGACCGGGCTCGACCCCGACGCCAGGGCGGTGCTGGACGAGGCGGCCGCGGAGCGGGCGGCGGACGGCGGGGCGGTGCTGTTCGTCGACCACGACCCGGCCCGGCTGGCCGGGCTGACCAGCGCCGCCTACCAGGTCGGCGCGGACGGCGGTCTGCGGCCCGCCGAGGAGGCGGGGCCCGTGCCGGACGGCGGCCCGGAGACGGAGGTCGAGGTGGACGTCCCGGACGGCACCCCGCTGCCGCCCCGGCTGCCCGGGGCGCCGCGGCTCACCCCGCTGGCCGGCACGGCCGTGCGGCTGACCGTGCCGGCCGCGCACACGGAAGCGCTGCTGCGCCGGCTGCTGCTCGGCCGACCGGCCGTCCGGGTGCTGGCGGTGCGGCAGCGGGAGGGGCGGCGGTGAGGCAGCTCGGGGCGCTGACCCGGTACCACCTGGAACTGCTGGTGCGCTCGCACGCCTGGCTGCCGCCGTTCCTGGCGTACGCGCTGCTGCTGGTGGTGGGCGTGTCGGCGGGCAACCCGCTGCTGGGCGACCTCGGCTACGGCGCGGCCGTGCTGCTGCCGGTGAGCGCCTGGTACGTGCGCAGCGCGCTCGGGGCGGAGCCGTCGGCCTCGCGGGCCTGCCTGGTCGCGGCGGCGGGGCCGCCGCGGGTGCACCTGGGCGCGCTGCTGGCGGCGCTGACGGCCGGGCTGGTGCTGGCGGCGGCCGAGGTGGCGGCGCTGTGGTGGCTGAGCGGGACGGTGGCCAACCCGGGGGTGGAGCGGCAGCCGCCGGTCGGACCGGCGCTGGCGGCCGGGGCGTCGGCCGCGGTGGTGTGCGTGCTGCTGGGGGTGGTGGCCGGGGCGCTGGCGAACCGGCCGGTGCTGGCGCGGCCGCAGTACGGCATCGCGGTGGCGCTGGCGTTGGCCGCGCTGGCGCTGGTGGCGCCGCTCTCGCCGGCCAACGCGGCGGTCCGCGGTCTGGTCTCGGCGGCCCGCACCGGTCGGGTCGCCGTGCCGTGGGCGGAACTGCCGCCGGCCGCCGTCCTGCTGGCCGCGGCGGCGGCCGGGGCGGCGGCGCTGGCCGGACGGCGGCCCGAGTGAGCGGAGGATTCATGCCAAGGGCGGACACACCGCAGCAAAAAGCCGATAAATATGGATAGTGCTCGTTAGGGTGACGAACCTGGGTGAACCGGCTTCGTGCCGCCGGTCCATTCCGATTGGCATCCCCCGGAACAGCGCTCCGGCTCCCCGCGACCCCCAGGACGGTCCGTGGCGACACCCCCCGCCGTGACGAGAACCGCAGCCCGGCCGAGCCGGCCGGTGCCGACCAGGCGCACCACCGAGCTGCTGCTGGTCCTGGCCGCCGTGCTGATCGCCGTGTTCGGCTACGTCGAGGTCGGCGTCAACCTGGACGGCAGGGTGCCGGCCGACGCGGCCGAGTACGGCGCCGCGCTCGGCGTGCTCGCCCTGCTGGCGCACGCCGTGGTCCGCCGGCGGGCCCGGTACGCGGACCCGCTGCTGCTGCCGATCGCGGTGCTGCTCAACGGGATCGGCCTGGTGGTGATCTACCGGCTCGACCGCGCCACCTCGGGCGTCGGCGCGGCCTCCACCCAGCTGCTCTGGTCGAGCCTGGGGGTGGCGCTGTTCATCGCGGTCGTGCTGCTGGTGCGCGACCACCGGCGGCTGCAGCGGTACGCCTACCTCGGGGCGCTGGTGGCGCTGGTCCTGCTGGTGCTGCCGATCTTCTTCCCGCCGGTGTACGGCTCGCGGATCTGGATCGTCCTCGGGCCGCTGTCCTTCCAGCCGGGGGAGTTCGCCAAGATCCTGCTGGCCGTCTTCTTCGCCGCCTACCTGGCGGTGCACCGGGACGCGCTGGCGCTCACCGGCCGCCGGGTCTGGCGCTGGCAGCTGCCTCGCGGCCGGGTGCTCGGGCCGGTGCTGCTGATCTGGGCGGCGTTCGTCGGCGTCCTGGTGCTGGAGACGGACCTCGGCACCTCGCTGCTGTTCTTCGGCCTGTTCGTGGTGATGCTGTACGTGGCCACCGCGCGCACCGGGTGGATCGTGATCGGGCTGGTCCTGGCGGCGGTCGGGGCGGTCACGGTGGGCTGGCTCTCGCCGCACGTGCACAGCCGGGTGACGGACTGGCTGGACCCGCTGGGCTCGATCGCGGCGGGCAAGGGCGCCAACCAGATCGCCCAGTCGCTGTTCGCCTTCGCCTGGGGCGGGGAACTGGGCACCGGGCTCGGCGACGGGCACTCGGTGCTGATCGGCTTCGCCGCCAAGTCGGACTTCATCCTCGCCACCATCGGCGAGGAACTCGGCCTGACCGGGCTCGTCGCGGTGTTCCTGCTGTACGCGCTGCTGATCTCCCGGGGGTTCCGGACGGGCATCGCGCTGCGCGACCCGTTCGGGCGGCTGCTGGCGATCGGCCTGGCCGCGATCGTCGGCCTCCAGGTGTTCGTGGTGGCCGGCGGGGTGCTCGACCTCATCCCGCTGACCGGGATGACGCTGCCGTTCGTCGCGCAGGGCGGCTCCTCGGTGGTCACCAACTGGATCATCGTGGCGTTGCTGGTGCGGATGAGCGACATCGCGCGTCGGCCGGCCCCGGCCCCGGCCCCGGTCCTGCCCGTGTCCGTGTCCGCGCCCGTGTCGGAGGAGGACTGATGGTGCGCACCCGCTCCCGTCCGCGCGCCCGGGGCAACGGGCCGCAGGGCCTGCCGGGCATCTCCGTCACCGGGCGCCGCGCGGGCGTCTTCTGCCTGCTGCTGGTCGCGGCGCTGTGCGTCCAGGCCACCCGGGTGCAGGTGTTCCAGGCCAAGGACCTCAACCACAACGCCGCCAACCAGCGGCTCACCATCGAGCGGTACTCGCAGCCGCGCGGCGACATCCGGGTCGGCGCGGACACCGTGACCGGCTCCGAACCCACCGGCGGCCGGTACGACTACAAGCGCACCTACACCGACGGTCCGACGTACGCGGCCGTCACCGGCTTCGCCTCGCAGGCGTACGGCAACACCCAGCTGGAGGGGATCGAGGACGACCTGCTGTCCGGGACGGACAGCAGACTGGCCGGCTGGGCGGTCTGGGACGCCGTCGCCCGCAGGCAGAACCCCGGCGGGGACGTCTACACCACCCTGAACCGGGCCGCCCAGGAGGCCGCGGTGCGCGGGCTCGGCAGCCAGAAGGGCGCGGTGGCCGCGATCGAGCCGGCCACCGGCCGGATCCTCGCCCTGGCCAGCACGCCGTCCTACGACCCGGGCAGCTTCGCCGGCTCCGCCGCGGCCGACCAGGCCGCCTGGAACCGGCTGCAGGCCGACACCGACCAGCCGATGCTCAACCGGGCGCTGCGCCAGACCTACCCGCCGGGCTCGACCTTCAAGGTGGTCACGGCGGCGGCCGCGCTCGCGGCCGGGGTGGTCACCGACCCCGACGCGCCGACCGACGCGCCGTACCCGTACGTGCTGCCCGGGACGACCACGCCGCTGGTCAACGACACCTCGGCGTGCGACCGGCCCGGCCAGTCGCTGGACACCGCGATGGTCTACAGCTGCAACAGCGTGCTGGGCTACCTCGGGGTGCGGACCGGGCTGGACCCGATGGTGGCGATGGCCGAGAACTTCGGCTTCAACGACGCCAGGCTGGACATGCCGGTGCGCCCGGCCCGGTCCAACTTCGACACCACGATGAACCAGTCGCAGGTGGCGCTCTCCTCGATCGGGCAGTTCGACACCGCGGCGACCCCGCTGGTGATGGCGATGGTCGCGGCCGGGATCGCCAACGACGGGACGGTGATGCGTCCACAGCTCGTGGACAGACTGACGAAGGGCGACGGCACCGCGGTGCAGCTGATGAAACCCGCCGTGTACCGGCGGGCGATGACCCCGGCGGTGGCCGGGCAGGTGCAGAAGCTGATGACCGACGTGGTGGAGAACGGCACCGGCGGCAACGCCCGGATCGGCGGCGCGGTGGTCGGCGGCAAGACCGGCACCGCGCAGCACGGGGTGGACAACAGCGGGACGCCGTACGCCTGGTTCATCTCCTGGGCCAAGCCCGCCGGCTCGGACGCGGTGCCGCCGGTGGCGGTGGCCGTGGTGATCGCGGACAGTGACGCCACGGACGTCACCGGCGGCGGGCTGGCCGCGCCGATCGCCCGCTCGGTGATGCGGGCGGTGCTGGGCCGCTGAACTGCTGCCTTAGCTGCTGGACGGCGAATCCGCCGTCTGCGAAGTGTCCGGTTTGTATAGACTCATGCGCCAATTCGTACAATGCGCCGATCCGGACTGTTCGTTTGCGACACTGGTGCTTTCGCGGGGTACTGTCCCATCTTTGTTCGGTTGGTCCCCGATGACACCCCATGACGCGTCGAGTGACCGGCCGCCAGGACACCCTCCCCCGCCCAGAAGGACCGCAGCTGTGACCAGCAACTCTCTCGGTGCGCGTCTGCTGCGACGCAAGCCCGTCTCGTCCCTCATCGCCGAGAGCGAGGGCCGGGACGGCCTCCCGGCCGGTGCGCCCGAGGAGGGCGGACGCTCCGGCATCCACCTGCGTCGCACGATCGGCCTCTGGCAGCTGTCCTCGATCGGCATCGGCGCCACCATCGGCACCGGCATCTTCTTCGTGCTCAGCAGCGCGGTGCCCTCGGCCGGCCCGGCCGTCATCCTGTCCTTCGTGCTCGCCGCGGTCACCGCCGGACTCACCGCGCTCTGCTACGCCGAGATGGCCTCCGCGATCCCGGTCTCCGGATCCTCGTACTCCTACGCCTACGCCACCCTCGGCGAGGGCGTCGCGTTCGGCGTCGGCATCTGCCTGCTGATGGAGTACGGCGTCTCCGCCTCCGCGATCGCGGTGAGCTGGGCCGAGTACCTGAACAAGTTCTTCGACCTGACCTTCGGCTTCACCATCCCGGAGCAGTTGTCCGGCGCGCCGAACGACACCCACTGGTTCAACCTGCCGGCGCTGCTGCTGGTCGCGATGGTCTGCGTGCTGCTCATCCGCGGCGTCAGCGAGTCGGTGAAGGTCAACGCGGCCATGGTCGGGATCAAGATCCTGATCCTGCTGCTGTTCGTCGGCGTCGCGCTCACCGGCTTCCACTCCGGCAACCTGACCCCGTTCATGCCGCTCGGCATCGGCGGCGTGCAGGTCGCCGCCTCCAGCATCTTCTTCTCCTTCATCGGCCTGGACGCCGTGTCCACCGCCGGTGAGGAGGTCAAGAACCCGCGCCGCACCCTGCCGCTGGCGATCATCATCTCGCTGGTCGTGGTGACCCTGCTCTACATCCTGGTCGCCCTCGCCGGCATCGGCGCCCAGCCGTGGCAGAAGTTCCAGGGCCAGGAGGCCGGCCTCGCCCAGATCCTCCAGGACATCACCGGCCAGACCTGGCCCTCGATCGTCTTCGCGATCGGCGCGATCCTCTCGATCTTCAGCATCACCCTCGTGGTGATCTACGGCCAGACCCGCATCCTGTACTCCATGGGCCGCGACGGCATGCTGCCCAAGCGCTTCGCCGAACTCTCCCCGCGCACCGGCACCCCGGTCTGGAACACCCTCGTGGTGGGCCTCGGCGTCGGCGCGCTGGCCGCCTTCGTCCCGCTGAAGGAACTGGCCGACATCACCAGCCTCGGGACGCTCATCGCCTTCTCGGTCGTCTCGATCGGCGTGATCATCCTGCGCCGCACCCAGCCCGACCTGCCGCGCGGCTTCAAGGTCCCCGGCTACCCGGTCGTCCCGCTGCTCAGCGTCGCCTTCTGCGCCTACCTGATCACCGGCCTGCACGCCGACACCTTCCGGGCCGGCGCGATCGCCCTCGCCGTCGCCGTGGTCGTCTACTTCGGCTACAGCATCAAGCACTCCAAGCTGGAGCAGCAGGCGCAGGCCGCCACGGCGGACAGCTCCACCGGCCACCGCAACAGCTGAGCCGGACGAATCCGGACATGGGGGGCCGCCGACCACGACACCCGGCGGCCCCCCTCATGCCACCTCCCGCTACGTGCCCCACGCCATGGCGACAGGGCCCGGCCACCACCCATAACCTTCCACCATGGTGAGCACCCGCACGCCCGGCTTCTCCCGCCCGCGCGGCCGCTTCACCGGCCGCAGCAGAACGCCGGCCCCGCCGACCCCCGCCGGAGCGCCGTCCGGACCAGGACGACCGCCCCTCGGCTTCTCCAGTCGGCCATTCCCCCGCCAGCGTGGCGAGAGCACGTTCCCGCCCACGCCCGATCGGCTGAATCCCGCCCGACTCGCCTCGATGCGCACCGTCCAACTGCTCGGCTGCCTGATCGCGGCCGGCTGGGCGGCCGCCTTCCCGCTCGTCTCCGACCTGCCCAACCAGCGGATGTGGGGTTTCATCGCGGCCCCCGCCTACGTCCTGGCCGGGCTGCTCTGCGTCACCCTGCCGCGCCGCTACGCGGCCCGCGCCGCCGCCGTGGTCGCGCTCGCCGGGGCCGTCCTCGCGCCGCTCGCCCTGCTCGCCGTGCAGGGCCGCCACCAGTCCGAGGTGATGGTGGTCGAACGCTCGGCCCACCTGCTGCTCACCACCGGCAGCCCGTACCTGCCGCACCCGGTGGTGGTCACCGACTACAACCCGTACCTGCCGGCCATGACCCTGTTCGGGATGCCGCGCCAACTGCTGGGCGACGGCTCCGACCTCGCCCAGGTCGCCGGGGACGCCCGGATCTGGTTCGCGCTGGCCTTCGTGGTCTGCCTGCTGGCCAGCTGGCGGCTGCTGCGGCCCACCCGCGAGCGCGCGCCGCTGCTGCCGCTCGCCGTGCTCACCGCCTCGCCGCTGATCTCGCTGGCCCTCGTCGTCGGCGGGGTGGACCTGCCGCTGATCGGCCTCTGCTGCCTCGCCATGGCGCTCGCCGAGCGGGACCGCACCGTCGGCGCCGGCCTGGTGCTCGCCCTCGCCTGCACCCTCAAGTGGACGGCCTGGCCGGCGCTGCCGGTCGCCGCCCTGCTGCTGTGGCGGCTGTACGGCCGCCGACCCGCCGCCCGGACCACGCTGATCGCGCTCGGTGCCGGCCTGGCCGTGCTCCTGCCCTCCGCGCTGACCCGGGCGGACGCACTGCGCGAGCAGGTGGTGCGCTTCCCGCTCGGGCTCACCGCCATCCGCACGCCGGCCGGCAGCCCGCTGCCCGGCAAGGTGCTGGCCGGCTTCGGGCCGACCGGGCACTCCGTCTCGCTGGCGCTGATGACCATGGGCGGGATCGGGGTGGCCATCTGGCTGCTCGCCAGGCCGCCGGTGTCCGCGATCGCGGCCGCCGACCTGCTGGCCGCCGGGCTGGCGATCGCGTTCATGCTCGCCCCGGCCGGGCGGTTCGGCTACCTCGCCCTGCCGGTGGTCCTGGTGATCTGGCCGCGGCTGGCGGCCCGGCGCTGGAGCAGCCGGCGCCCGATCCCGCCGCACCGGCTGCCGGGCAGACCGGAGCCCGCCCTGCCACGGGGCTGAGCGGGCTCCGTCCGGACGGGTTGTTCTAGCGGCCCGCGGCCTTGAGCAGCGAGGCGACGGCCGGGCCGGCCGCGTCCACGCCGTGGCCGCCGCCCTGCACCTCGGCGGCGACCGCGATGTTGCCGCGGAAGGCGGTGAACCAGCTGTTGGTGGTGGTCGCGCCGGCGACCTCGGCGGAGCCGGTCTTGGCACCCGCATTGTCGGTGATCCCGGCCATCACGTCCTTGGCCGTGCCGCCGGTGGCGGTGGCGTTCATCATCGCGCGCAGCTTGCCCGCGACGTCCGGCGCGATCTGGCGGGCCGCCGCCTGCTGCGGCAGGCCGGCGACCAGGATCGGCTGCTTGAACGCGCCGCTCTGGACGGTCGCGGTGATCGAGGCGATGGCCAGCGGGTTCATCTGGACCTTGCCCTGGCCGATGTAGTTCATGGCCTGCTCGTCCTTGCTGCCCGGCGTCGGCGGCACCTTGCCGTCGGTGTTCGGCAGACCGGTCTTCCACTCCAGGCCGATGCCGAACACGTCCTTGGCCGTGCTGGACAGCGTCTCGGGCTTGAGGCTGGTCAGGCCCTGGTTAATGAAGGCCGTGTTGCAGGACACCATGAAGTCCTGCTGGAGCGTGTTGTTGGGGAAGGCGCCCGGGAAGTCGTTCGGGATCGCGACCGGGTTGCTGCTCTTCTCCGGGCAGGCCACCACGGTGTCCGGGTTGACCCCGGCCTCCAGCAGCGCCGTCGAGGTGACGATCTTCATCGTCGAGCCGGGCGCGAGCAGGCCGGTGAAGGCCCGGTTCTGACCGCTGGCCGGCGCGTTGGCGAAGGCCAGCACCTGGCCGGTGCTCGGCTCGATCGCGGCGATCGACCCGGACTTGCCGCCCAGGTCCGTCATCGCCTTCTCGGCCGCCGCCTGGATGGTGTTGTCGATGGTCACCTTGAACGGCTTGCCGGGCTTGGGCTCGACGATGGTGAACAGCTTGTCCGAGGCCCCCTTTCCGGCCGGGTCGCTGATCACCACCGCGCTGCCCGCGTCCTGGTCCTTGTTCGGGTCCGGCGGCAGCAGCTTGTGGGCGTTGTCCTGGAGGGTGGACAGCAGCGCCGGGGTGAGCGAGGCGCCCTGCAGCGGCTTGCCGTTGCGGTCCACCACGGTGGACGGCGGGGCGAAGACCTGCTGGGTGGCGATCGTCTCGTTGCCGGACAGGTGCGGGTGGATCACCGTCGGCGCCCAGTGCACGGCCGGGGTGTTGTCGCTCATCTTCACGACGTTCAGGAAGCCGTTGTAGTCCCAGACCCGGTTGGTGCCGGCGAACTCGGCGCGCGCCTTGAAGCCCATCAGCACACCGGCGGGGCCGGCCGAGGCGGAGGCCGACGGCGAGTCGGTGGCACCGGGGGTCGCGCCCGCCGACGACGTGGCCGAGGCTCCGGCGGAGGGCTTGGCCGGCGCGGGGGTGCCGGTGGCCGACGCGAAGGCCTGCGGGGTGGCCGGGCCGGCCGGGGCCAGGGTCAGCGCGCTCGGCTTGACCTGGTCGCGGAACGCCGTCAGCGCGGTGGTGGCCGCGGCCGGGTCGTCCGTCAGCGCGGCGGCCTTGTCCAGGTCGCCGGCCGCCCAGGCCGCCAGGAAGTCCTTCGCACCGTTGGTCGCCTGCTCGGCCGAGGGCGGCTCGGCGACCACCGTGCGGGGCTTCTTCGCCGAGGACGATCCGGAGTCCGAGCCGCCCATCAGGCTGTACGCCCCGTAGCCACCGCCCGCGAGCACGGCGACGGAGACGCCGGTGATGATGCCGATCTTCGCGCCTCTGCGCATGGTGCTGTTCCCCCAAGGGTCTGCCGGACGGGCGCGACCGACCGGGGCCGGACACGTTGTTCCCCCACCCTAGGCAGCGCCGATCGGTGCGCCGACGAAATGCCCGCGAGTTGTGACGGATCTGGTACGTGTCGTGCACCGCATACGGATGATTCGGGGAACAGCGGTGTCGATCAGATCCAGCTGTTGAACCACATCCGCTGGCGCCAGTCGTCCATCGGAATCGTCTGCCCGGTGAACAGCGGGAAGAAGAAGAGGAAGTTCCACACGATCAGCAGCACCAGCAGCCCGGCCGCCGCCGAACCGATGATCCGGCGGTCCCGGGAGGCCCCCGGAGGCCCGATCAGCGCACCGACCAGCATGGTCACCGCGAGCACCAGGAACGGGACGAACACCACCGCGTAGAAGAGGAAGATCGTCCGCTGCTGGTAGGCGAACCACGGCAGGTAGCCGGCGGCCAGGCCGCACAGCACCGCGCCCGCCCGCCAGTCCCGCCGCGCCACCCAGCGCCACAGGCAGTACACCAGCGCCACCACGGCCGCCCACCACAGCAGCGGGGTGCCGATGCCCAGCACCTCGCGGGCGCACTCGGCGGCCGTGCAGCCGCTCTGGCCCTGCTTGGGGGACTCGTAGAAGAACGAGACCGGCCGGCCCAGCACCAGCCAGGACCACGGGTTCGACTGGTAGGTGTGCGGGTCGCTCAGGTGGGTGTGGAAGTCGTAGACCGTCGAGTGGTAGTGCCACAGGGCGCGCAGCCCCTCGGGTATCCACGGGTAGTCGGTCGAGCGGCCCACCGCCCAGTCCCGGCCCCAGCCGCCCTTGCCCGGCACGTTGCTGCTGGCGAACCAGCCCCACCAGGACGTGACGTAGACGACCAGCGACACCACCACGACCGACACGAAGGCCGGCACCACGTCCCGGGCGAGCGTCGCCAGGTACGGGCGCGGGGCCCCGGCCAGGCGGCGGGCGCCGACGTCCCACAGCACCGTCATCACGCCGAACGCCGCCGCCACGTACAGGCCGCTCCACTTGGTGGCGCAGGTCAGGCCGACGCAGACGCCGGCCGCGATCCGGTACGGGCGCCAGCCCAGGTTCGCCCGCTGCGCCAGCACCGCGTCCGGCACCCCGCCGAGCCGGTCGGCCAGCCGGGCCCGGGTGCGGTCGCGGTCCAGCAGCAGGAAACCGAAGGCGGCGAGGATCCAGAACATCACCACCAGGTCCAGCAGCGCGGCGCGGCTGAGCACCAGGTGCAGGCCGTCCACCGAGAGCAGCAGGCCGGCCACGCAGCCCAGCAGGGTCGAGCGGAACAGCCGGCGGGCGATCCTGGCCACCATCAGCACCGACAGCGTGCCGAGCAGGGCCACCGCGAACCGCCAACCGAAGGGGTTCATGCCGAACAACATCTCGCCGACGCCGATGATCCACTTGCCCACCGGCGGATGGACCACGTAGGAGGCCGCCGAGCGGTACGGGACGGCCGCGCCGGGCGTCATGATCTGCTCGTTGGCGCCGTCCGGCCAGTTGATCTCGTAGCCGCCGTGCCAGAGCGCGTAGGCGTCCTTGGCGTAGTACGTCTCGTCGAAGATGATCGCGTGCGGCTGGCCGAGGTTGGTGAAGCGCAGGATCCCGGCGAACACCGCCACCGCGATCGGGCCCAGCCAGCCGGACCAGCGGCACAGCCACGACCACACGGCCGGCGGCACGGACACGCCCAGCCGCAGCAGCAGCGGCGACGGAGGCACCACCGCCGGGGTCACCCCGGGGCCGTCCGGCATCGGCGGGACCAGGCGCTCGGCCAGCGGGGCCACCGGGCGGCCGGCGTAGCCGAACCCGGCCAGCCGCTCGCGCCAGCTGCGCGCGGCGCTGCCGGGCTGGTCGGGTTGGCCGGGTTGGTCGGGCTGGTCCGGGCGGTCGAACTGGTCGGGTTGGTCGGGCTGGTCCGGGCGGTCGAACTGGTCGGGTTGGTCGGGCCGCGCGGGGCTCCCGGCCTGGTCGGCGGGCCGCGGAGCCGGGACGGCGGAGGACGGCAGGCCGGCCACGTCGCCGCCATCCTGCGCGGTGTGGTCTGTACCAGTGGGCGTGCGCGCCGCCGTGTCGCCGTTCATCCGCCACATCGTAGGGGCGCTTCTCGCACGTGTGACCGCTCCCTCGGAAGCTGCCCGAATCGTCACCAAAAGCCCCCGGGCCGCGGTAGCTGCAAGGATGGGGCCCGTGACAGGAGTACTCGTTCTCGCAGGCACCCCCATCGGCGACGTCTCGGACGCCCCGCCCCGGCTGCTCACCGAACTGGCCACGGCGGACGTGATCGCGGCCGAGGACACCCGGCGGCTGCGCCGGCTCACCCAGGCGCTCGGGGTGACCCCGGCCGGGCGGGTGGTCTCCTACTTCGAGGGCAACGAGGTCGGCCGCACCCCCGAACTGGTCGAGGCACTGCTCGGCGGCGCCCGGGTGCTGCTGGTCACCGACGCCGGCATGCCGTCCGTCTCCGACCCCGGCTACCGGCTGGTCGCCGCCGCCGTCGAGGCCGACGTCAAGGTCACCGCGGTGCCGGGGCCGTCCGCCGTGCTCACCGCGCTCGCGCTGTCCGGCCTGCCCGTCGACCGCTTCACCTTCGAGGGTTTCCTGCCGCGCAAGACCGGTGACCGGGCCCGGCAGCTCGCCTCGATCGCGGCCGAGCCGCGCACCATGGTCTTCTTCGAGGCGCCGCACCGGATCGCCGAGGCGCTCGCCGCGATGGCCGAGGCGTTCGGCGCCGATCGGCCCGCCGCCGTCTGCCGCGAGCTCACCAAGACGTACGAGGAGGTGAAACGCGGACCCCTCGGCGACCTGGCGGCCTGGGCCGCCGAAGGCGTCAGGGGCGAGATCACCGTCGTCGTCGCGGGCGCCCCGCCGGCGGCGCCGCAGGAGCTCACCCCCGCCGAACTGGCCCGGCTGGTGGCCGTCCGGGAGGAGGCCGGGGAGCGCCGCAAGGAGGCCATCGCGGCCGTCGCGGCGGAGCTCGCGCTGCCGAAGCGGGAGGTGTTCGACGCGGTGGTGGCGGCCAAGAACGAGGCGAAGAACGAGGCCGCGAAGGGGGCGGGAACGGGGCCGTGAAAGAGGGGTGAATTCCGGGGGGTTGCGTGACCCCGGGGGAGTCGTACCTTTGAGGGAAGGCCCCGGTAAACGCCCACGGAGCTGAAAGTTCGGTCGCGGTTTCCGGAACGATCCAGGCCTTTCGTATAGGAGTTCCCAACCCGCGTCCAACTCTTCACAAGCAGGGCATCGGCCGAGGCCGTCAGGGCATTTCCTGGAATGGAAAGACCCAGCCGGGCGAGCGCCCGGCGGGCGCTGGGAGACGGCTATGAGCGAGATGATCGGTAGCCCCCTCGGTGGCAACGCGCTGAGCGCCCCCGGCCTGGCCGGACGGCCGCACACTCCCGTCGAGACCGTGCGGGAGGCCTACTCCTTCGCCTGCCTGCGATGCGGGTACGGCTGGGAGCAGGCGTACGACATCGAGCACCACGCCGGCAAGGACGGGCACGTCGTGTTCGAATACCACGCCAACGGTGTCCGGGTACCGTCCCCGCTGCTCAAGCCGACCTGCCCGGGGTGTGGCGGACACACCGTCCGGATCATGCGCGAGGGCCGGGTCGCCACCGCCGACCAGTCCTGGCACCACGCCCCCGGCTACCCGGCGCACGCCGAGCCGGCCGGGGCGGCCCCGGTGACCGACCCCGCGAAGCCGCGCGGACGCTGGGCCCGGTTCTGGTCGCGGCTGCTGGGCTGACCGCCGGCACCGGGAGCGCACCCGGGGGCCGCCCGCCGCGAGCAGCGCGGCGGGCGGCCCCCGCCGTCGCCGGCCGGGCGGCAATCCGTCGAGGGCAGCGGGCAGCAATCCGTCGAGGGCGGCGGGCGGCAATCCGGTCGAGGGCTGCGGGCGGGCCCGACTAAGCTTTCCGACCATGGCGGCCACTGCAGACCACAGCACCACCGGGGCGACCGCCCCGGCGTACTACGTTTCCACCCCGATCTACTACGTCAACGATCGCCCGCACCTGGGCCACGCGTACACCACCGTGGCGGGCGACGTCCTCACCCGCTGGCACCGCCAGCGCGGCGAGAAGGTGTGGTACCTGACCGGCACCGACGAGCACGGTCAGAAGATCATGCGGACCGCCGAGGCCAACGGCGTCAGCCCGCAGGAGTGGTGCGACAAGCTGGTCGAAGAGGCCTGGAAGCCGCTCTGGGAGCACCTGGAGATCGCCAACGACGACTTCATCCGCACCACCCAGCAGCGCCACACCGACCGCGTGCAGGAGTTCGTCCAGGACCTGTACGACAAGGACGAGATCTACAAGGGCGGCTACTCCGGCCCGTACTGCGTCGGCTGCGAGGAGTTCAAGCTCCCGGCCGAACTGCTCGACGGCGCCACCGAGGACGAGAAGCTCTGCGCCGTGCACAAGCGGCCGGTCGAATGGCTGGAGGAGGAGAACTACTTCTTCCGCCTCTCCGCCTACGGCCCGAAGCTGCTGGAGTTCTACGCCGCCAACCCGGACTTCATCCAGCCGGCCTCGGCCCGCAACGAGGTGCTGCGCTTCGTCGAGCAGGACCTGAAGGACCTCTCGATCTCCCGCTCCACCTTCAACTGGGGCGTCCCGCTGCCCTGGGACGAGAAGCACGTCCTGTACGTGTGGGTGGACGCGCTGCAGAACTACATCACCGCGGCCGGCTACGGCAGCGACCCGGAGCGCTTCGCCGAACTGTGGCCGGCCTCCGTCCACCTGGTGGGCAAGGACATCCTGCGCTTCCACGCCGTGATCTGGCCCGCCATGCTGATGGCCGCGGGCCTGCCGCTGCCCAAGCGGGTCGTCGCCAACGGCTGGCTGATGGTCGGCGGCGAGAAGATGTCCAAGTCCAACCTGACCGGCATCTCGCCCACCGACCTCACCTCGCACTTCGGCGTGGACGCCTACCGCTACTACTTCCTGCGGGCGATCCCCTTCGGCACCGACGGCTCGTTCTCCTGGGAGGACTTCACCGCCCGGTACACCTCCGAACTCGCCAACGACTTCGGCAACCTGGCCTCCCGGGTCGCCGCCATGGTCGGCAAGTACTTCGACGGCGCGCTGCCGGCCGCCGCCGCCCACGGTGACGCCGAGCAGGCCATCGCGGACGGCCTCGCCACGGCCCTCGCCACCGCCGACCGGAAGATCGGCGAGGAGCTGGACTTCGCCGGCGGCCTCGCGGCGATCTTCGAGTTCGTCAAGCAGGTCAACGGCTACCTCACCGAGCAGGAGCCGTGGAAGGTGGCCAAGGACGACTCGGAGCAGGGCCGGGCCCGCCTCGCCACCATCCTCTACACCGCCGCCGAGGCGCTGCGCGGCACCGCCGTCATGCTCAACCCGGTGATGCCGTCCACCGCCGAGAAGCTGTGGACCTCGCTCGGCGCCGAGGCCGGCCTCGGCGCGCTCGCCGCGCAGACCATCGCCACCACCGCCGACTGGGGCCGGCTGCCCGCCGGCAGCACCGTCACCAAGGGCGAGATCCTGTTCCCGCGCCTCGAAGAGAAGCCCGCCTCCTGATGTCTGCCAAGGACGACGCCCGGTCGACCCCGCCGCCACTGCCGGAACCCCTGGCCGTGGCGGTGGCCGACTCGCACACCCACCTCGACATGCAGGCCGGCACCCCGGCCGAGGGACTGGCCCGGGCCGCCTCGGTCGGGGTCACCACGGTCGTCCAGGTGGGCTGCGACGTGCCCGGCTCGCGCTGGGCCGCCGAACTGGCGGCCCAGTACGAGCAGGTGCACGCGGCCGTCGCCCTGCACCCCAACGAGGCGCCGCGGATCTTCCTCGGCGACGCGGACGGCTGGTCCGGCCAGCAGCGGAAGGCGGGCGGCGAGGCCGCGCTGGAGGAGGCGCTCGCCGAGATCGACCGGCTCGCCGCCCTCCCGCAGGTCCGCGCCGTCGGCGAGACCGGCCTCGACTACTTCCGCACCGGCCCCGAGGGCGTCGAGATCCAGAAGGAGTCGTTCCGCCGCCACATCGAGATGGCCAAGCGGCACGACAAGGCCCTGGTCATCCACGACCGCGACGCCCACGAGGACGTCATCGCCGTCCTGCTGGCGGAAGGCGCCCCCGAGCGGACGGTCTTCCACTGCTACTCCGGCGACGCCGAGATGGCCAAGGTCTGCGCCGAACACGGCTGGTACCTGTCCTTCGCCGGCCCGGTCACCTTCAAGGCCAACCAGCCGCTGCGCGACGCCCTCGCCGCCACCCCCCTCGACCGGGTCCTGGTCGAGACCGACGCGCCCTTCCTCACCCCCCACCCCTACCGCGGCCGGCCCAACGCCCCGTACCTCATCCCGGTCACCGTCCGCTCGATGGCCGGCACGCTGGGGCTGCACGAGGACGAGCTGTCCACGGCGATCGCGGAGAACACGGCCCGGGCCTTCGGGTACTGAGCCGGTCGAACGAAAGTCGGATTCCGGCGGAACGATTCGGCACTCCCGGCTGCTTCTTGGGCTGGCTAGCATGAGTGCAGTGAGGGAGGTGGCGATGACCGCCGAGCCGATCGACTGGATGCATCCGCCGTCCCAGGGCTGGACGTACGAGCAGGTCAAGGACCTCGACCTGCCGTTCGATTGGGAACTGGTGGACGGAGCCGTCGTGGTCCGAGGGACGGCGAAGTGGTGGCACGACCAGGTGCGCGATCAGCTGCTCATCAGGTTGTCCGGCGCGCGGACCACGCCTTACGTCGTGAACGCCGAGCGCTGCGTCCTGCTCGACGAATACAACACCTCCAAGCCCGACGTCGTCGTCATCGACAAGACCGGCCTCGACTTCTTCGAGCTGGAGTGCACCCCGCCCGAGTCGGTGGTCCTGGCGGTCGAGGTCGTATCACCCGGCTCCAGGGTCGTCGACCGTTTCCGCAAGCCAGGCCAGTACGCCGAGAAGAAGATCCCGTACTACTGGCGGGTCGAGCGCGGCCTCGACAACCTGCCGATCGTGCACGAGTTCCACCGGGACGATGAGAAGGGCGTCTACCTGCCCGTCGCCCAGCACGAGGGCGTGCTCCGCACCTCGGTGCCGTACCCCGTCGAGATCGACCTCGCCGAGGTCGTCGAACTCTGAGGGCCCCACGCGCCCGTATCCTTGGCGCGTGAGCACCACCGACCCCACCCCTGACAGCCACCTGCTGGGCGCCGCCGACATTCGGGAGCTGGCGGCCGCGTTCGGCGTGAAGCCGACCAAGCAGCGCGGGCAGAACTTCGTCATCGACGGCAACACCGTGCGGCGGATCGTCCGGGCAGGCGGGGTGACGGCCGAGGACGCGGTGGTCGAGGTCGGCCCCGGGCTCGGGTCGCTGACGTTGGCGCTGCTGGAGGTGGCCGCGCACGTCACGGCGGTGGAGATCGACCCGGTGCTGGCACAGCACCTGCCGGCGACCGTCGCGGCCCGGATGCCCGGCAAGGTCGACAGCTTCGACCTGGTGTTCAGCGACGCCATGGAGGTCACCGAGCTGCCCGGGCCGGCGCCCACCGCGCTGGTCGCCAACCTGCCGTACAACGTGGCCGTGCCCGTCCTGCTGCACATGCTGGCGACCTTCCCCAGCATCGAGCGCACCCTGGTGATGGTGCAGGCCGAGGTCGCCGACCGGCTCGCCGCCAAGCCCGGCAACAAGGTCTACGGCGTCCCGTCCGTCAAGGCCAACTGGTACGCCGACGTGAAGCGGTCCGGTGCCATCGGCCGGAACGTGTTCTGGCCCGCCCCCAACGTCGACTCCGGGCTGGTCTCGCTGATCCGCCGCGAGCCGCCGAAGACCACCGCCAGCCGCAGGGAGGTGTTCGCCGTCGTCGACGCCGCGTTCGCCCAGCGGCGCAAGACCCTGCGCGCCGCGCTGGCCGGCTGGGCCGGCTCCGCCGCCGGGGCCGAGCAGGCGCTCGCGGCGGCCGGGATCGACCACAAGCTGCGCGGCGAGATGCTCACGGTGGAGCAGTTCGCCGCGATCGCCGAGCACAAGCCGAAGATCGCCGAGCACGAGCCGAAGATCGCCGAGCACGAGCCGGAGGCGGACTCCCAGTGATCACCGTGCGGGTTCCGGCCAAGGTCAACGTCCAGCTCGGGGTGGGCGGACTGCGCGCCGACGGGTTCCACGACCTGGCCAACGTGTTCTTCGCCGTCGCCCTCGGCGACGAGGTCACCGCCACGGCGGGGGAGGGCGTCACGCTCTCCTGCACCGGGCCGGACGCCCACGTCGTCCCCCTCGACGACAGCAACCTCGCCGCCCGCGCCGCCCGCCTGCTCGCCGCCCACCACGGCATCGCCGACCCCGGCGTGCACCTGCACATCGCCAAGGCCATCCCGGTCGCCGGCGGCATGGCCGGCGGCAGCGCCGACGGGGCCGCCGCGCTGGTCGCCTGCGACGCGCTCTGGCAGCTCGACACCGCCCTCGACACCCTCCTGGAGCTGGCCGCCGAACTCGGCTCCGACGTGCCGTTCGCCCTGCTCGGCGGCGTCGCGCTGGGCCTCGGCCGGGGCGAGATCCTGCAGCCGCTCACCGTCGACGGCACCTTCCACTGGGTGTTCGCGGTCGCCGACGGCGGCCTCTCCACCCCCGCCGTCTTCCGCGAGTGCGACCGTCTGCGCGAGGAGGCCGGCACCGGCTCCAGCGACACCGACGTCCGCACCCCCGACGCCGACCCCGCGCTGCTCGCCGCCCTCGCCCAGGGCGATGCCGTCGCCCTGGCCGCCGCCCTCGCCAACGACCTCCAGCCCGCCGCCCTCTCGCTGCGACCCGCGCTCGCCGCCACCCTGCGGGCCGGCACCGAGGCCGGCGCGCTCGGCGCCCTCGTCTCCGGCTCGGGGCCGACCTGCGCGTTCCTCGCCAAGGACGCCGACGCGGCCGCCGCCGTCGCCGAGGCGCTGCGGGCCTCCGGCACCTGCCGGACCGCGCACGCCACGTACGGGCCGGTGCCGGGGGCGGCGCTGGTGCCGTAGGGGCCCGCCGGTGCCGGGGGCGGCGCTCGTGTCGTAGGGACCCCGCCCGTGCCGTAGGGGCTTCGCCGGTTCGGGGCCCGCCGGTTCGGGGCCCCCGCCGCCGCAGGCGGTGAGGGCGCTTCGGCGGGCCCATTAGGCTGGGGAGATCGGGGCGTCCCCGACAGGGGTGCCCGGCCGCGACCGGCGGGCCGCCCCGAGACCGCCAATCCCAGGAGCGCAGCAGACGTGGCCGTCAACCTCGCCACCATCGAGTCCGTCACGAAGGTCTACGGCACCCGCGCCCTCCTGGACGGAGTCAGCCTCGGCGTCAGCGAAGGCGACCGGATCGGCGTCGTCGGACGCAACGGCGACGGCAAGACCACCCTGATCCGGATGCTCGCCAAGCTGGAGGAGGCCGACAGCGGCCGGATCACCTGGAACGGCGGCCTCCAGCTGGCCGTCCTCACCCAGCACGACTCGCTCGACCCGACGGCCACCATCCGGCACGAGGTGATCGCCGACCGGGCCGACCACGAGTGGCTCGGCGACGCCCGCATCCGCGACATCGTCGAAGGCCTCTTCGGAGGCCTCGACCTGCCCGGCTTCGCCGACGGCCTCGACACCGTCATCGGCCCGCTCTCCGGCGGCGAGCGCCGCCGGATCGCCCTCGCCAAGCTGCTCCTCGGCTCGCCCGACCTGATCGTCCTCGACGAGCCCACCAACCACCTCGACGTCGAGGGCATCAACTGGCTCGCCCAGCACCTGCAGAAGCGCCGCTCCGCGCTGGTCTGCGTCACCCACGACCGCTGGTTCCTCGACCAGGTCTGCACCCGGATGTGGGACGTCCAGGGCGGCGCCGTGCACGAGTACGAGGGCGGCTACTCCGACTACGTCTTCGCCCGCGCCGAGCGCTCCCGGATCGAGGCCGTCGAGGAGCAGAAGCGCCAGAACCTCGCCCGCAAGGAACTCGCCTGGCTGCGCCGCGGCGCCCCCGCCCGCACCTCCAAGCCGCGCTACCGGATCGAGGCCGCCAACGCCCTGATCGCCGACGTGCCGGAGCCCCGGGACCGGTCCGAGCTGATGAAGTTCGCCAACGCGCGACTGGGCAGGACCGTCTTCGACCTGGAAGGCGTCACCGTCAAGGCCGGCCCCAAGCTGCTGCTGGAGAACCTCACCTGGCAGCTCGGCCCCGGCGAGCGGATCGGCCTGCTCGGCGTCAACGGCGCCGGCAAGACCTCGCTGCTGCGCGCCCTGCGCGACGCGTACGCCTCCGAGGGCGACGTGCAGCCCGCGTCGGGTCTGATCAAGGTCGGCAAGACGGTGCGGCTCGCCTACCTGTCGCAGGAGGTCGTCGAACTGGACCCGGCCATCCGGGTGCTCCAGGCCGTCGAGCAGGTCCGCTCGCGCGTCGACCTCGGCAAGGGCCGGGAGATGAGCGCCGGCCAGCTGTGCGAGCAGTTCGGCTTCGGCAAGGACAAGCAGTGGACGCCCGTCGGCGACCTGTCCGGCGGCGAGCGGCGGCGGCTCCAGCTGCTGCGCCTGCTGATGGACGAGCCCAACGTGCTGTTCCTCGACGAGCCCACCAACGACCTCGACATCGAGACCCTCAACCAGCTGGAGGACCTGCTCGACGGCTGGCCCGGCTCGATGATCGTCATCAGCCACGACCGGTTCTTCATCGAGCGGACCACCGACGTCGTCCACGCGCTGCTCGGCGACCAGAAGATGCGGATGCTGCCGGGCGGCGTCGACGAGTACCTGGAGCGGCGGGCGCGGATGGCCGCCTCGATCGCCGCCGCCGCTTCGGCCGCGTCGGGTGCTTCGACCGCCTCGACCGCTTCGGCCGCGGCGTCCGGCGGTTCGGACGCCGGGACCGCCGCGTCGGCCCTGTCGGGCGGCGACCTGCGGGCGGCGAAGAAGGAGATGCAGAAGATGGAGCGGCAGATCGCCAAGCTGGACCAGAAGGAGTCCAAGCTGCACGCCCAACTCGCCGAGCACGCCGCTGACTTCTCCAAGGTCGCGGAGCTGGACGCGCAACTGCGCACCGTCCGGGAGGAGAAGGAGGAGCTGGAGCTGAGCTGGCTGGAGCTGGCCGAGCAGGTCTGAGCCCCGGTCGGGGTTCTGGCCGGAGTCCTGATCGGGGTTCTGGTTGGAGTTCTGGTCGGAGTCTTCTGGTCGGAGTCCTCTGGCGGGGACCGGGACTCCGGTCGGGCCCTACCGGGCCAGCAGGGCCTCCAGCTCGTCCGCCGCACGGCCCAGCGCACTGCGCGCCGGGTCGTGCGGTGCCGTCGGGCGGGCCGCCGCCCCGGTCGGCGGGCGGTGCTCGCGGGCCGCCGCCGTCAGCTCGTCCAGCGCCCGGCGCACCCGCCCCACCTCCGCCGGATCCGGCACCCGGCCGCCGTACCGCAGCTGCGCCGCGAACGCCGCCACCGCGCCGCCCAGCCGCTCCAACGCCGCCGTCGCCGGCAGCCACTGCTCCGCCAGCCGTCCTGTCGGCGGCGGCTCGGCCAGCCCCTGCCGCACCTCCTGGCGGGCGTCCTCCAACGCCCGGTACGCCGTACGGCGCAGCCACACCTCGGCCCGGCCCGCGTCCCCGGTGACCGCGTCCAGATAGGCCCGCAGCGCGGTGGCCGCGTCCACCAGCCGGGGCTCGATCCGGTGCCGCGGACGCTCCGGCCACAGCAGATAGCCGAAGAGCAGCACGATCGCGCTCGCGAGCACCGTGTCCAGCACCCGCGGCCAGAACTCGGCCGCGCTGCTCTGCCCGCCCAACTGGAGCAGGATCAACGCCATCGGCGTCATCGCCACCGTGTTCAGCCCGTAGTGCGCCGCCGTCGCGTACGGCAGCAGGGCCACGCAGAACGCGGCGATCGCCGTCAGTACCCACGCGTCGGTCGTGAGCGACACCACGGCCGCCGTGACCGCCACCCCGAGCACCGTGCCGACCGAGCGGCTCACCGCCCGCAGGAACACCGAACCGAGATCCGGCTTCAACACGAAGGCGATCGTCATCGGCACCCAGTAGCTCTTGCTGAGCGGGTAGCTGGCCGTCACCGCCGAACCGACCGCGATGCACAACGCCACCCGCAGCCCGTACCGGACCGAACCGCGCGACAGCAGCCGCACCCGCAGCCGCCACGGATCGGGCGGCGGTGCCGGGGCGGTACCGACCTCCGCCTCCCGGCCGGCCACGGTGTCGGCCGCCGCGCGCAACGCCACGTCCAGGGCCTGCCGGGACGGCGTGTCCGGCTGCCACTGCGGAACGGCGACCTCGCCGCCGCCCCGCCGGACCGCGTCCGCCAACCGGAGCGGTACCTCCGCGACCTCGGGCGGCACCGGCCGCCACGCCCACAACAGGCCCGTCGCCGCCTCGGTGGCGGCCAACGCCGCCTCGTACATCCGGCGCAGCCGAACCGTACGGGCGGACTCCGACCCCGGGCGGTGCGGTCGCGGGAGGAGGTCCTGCAACTGGTTCAACCGGGCCGTCAACACCTGGCGCGAAACCGCGCCCTGCGGCGTGCCCAAATCGGCCAGCGTCCGGCCGAACGCCTCGTACGCGGCCGCCAGCGCACGGTTGCGCGGATCCGAGGCGGGACGGCGGTGCGCGCCCCCCGGCAGACCCAGTACCACCACGAACGCGGCACCCGCCAGCATCATCGGCGCCGCCGCCCACCACGGATCCGGCAACGGCATCCCGCTGCCCAACGCCGCCGACACCAGCAGCAGCATCCCCGCCGCCGAACCCCGCGGGCCCGTCGCACTCAGCGCGCCGGACGCGAACGCCGTGAACGTGAGCGCCGCACCGAGCACCACCGCCGAAACGTGCGCGTGCTGGAGGGAGGTGCCGATCAGCATGCCGAGCGCCGAAGCCAGCACCGCCGACGCGATCCGGGGCACCCGCAGGCCGCTCGGCTCCGCGCGGTCATTCATCGTCGCGTGCATCGCGCCCAGACCGGCGAACACCCCCAGATCCAGCCGGTGCGCCAGCAGCCCTGCGGCCAGCGGCACCGCCATGCCCACCGCCGCGCGGGCCATCAGCGCCAGCGGCAACGGCGGCCGGGAAGGACGGGCGGCACGGGCCCACCAGGAGGGGGCGGACTCGTCTGCGGGCATCAGGTCACGTCCGTTCTGCGGCCAGGGGTCGCTGCTGTGCGACATTGCGCGGCAGATGGGGGCGTACCCGGTCCAACCGGGCGAGACCAGTCTACCGGGGCCCGGCGCGACACCCCCGAGGGCCGCACGTGTCAAGTTCGTACCGATCCCGCACAGGCGGGCCAAGGGCCCTGCCGACCCGACAGGGGCGGTGGCTACGATTACGGAGGCGGAGACCGCCCCCAGGGCGGGCGGTGCACCGACCAGCACTGTACGACCGAGAAGTTGACGGTATGTTGCGGAGCGGCGGCCCCGGGGTTACCCCGAACCGCCGCCCGTACGGGGGAGAGGTGAACTGCTGTGGCAGGAGAGGTTCCACCGAACACGGGGGCCAGTCCGGACACGTCCGGTGACGTCACGCCATTTATGCTCAGCCACATGATGGGGTTCGGCCCCCTCGTCAGCACCGTGCAGACGAACGTCAGCGCCGCCGACCTGGTGTCCGCCTTCGGCAAGAAGGACGTCAAGGTCGAGCTCGACACGCTCACCGCGTTCGCCAAGAAGATCGAAGCCCTGCTCCAGGCCATGGAGGGCTCCCCGGCGGCCCCGTACAAACTCCAGGAACAGAAGCTGACCGGCGGAAGCTTCGCCAGCGCGGAGTTCGCCGAAGCGACGGCCCTGACCGCGGCCTACGACAAGGTGCACACCCAGCTCGTCAAGCTGCACAAGGACTTCGTGTCGCAGATCGAGGCGATGAAGACCGCGGTCGCGGCGACGGCGGGCAACTACTCGGCCAACGAGGACGACACGGCGGCCGCACAGAACGCCGTCGCGAAGAACGCGGGCGGCCCCACACCGCCGCGGGCCGGCGGCGAGGGCTTCTGATGGTGGTCGGCGAGGGCGCCCACGGGGAAACGGGGAGTAAGTAGTGGCAGACGGAACGAACTTCGAGGGCGTCGGACACGCCCAGCTCAAGAAAATGGTCCAGAGCACCGACCCCACGACGGTGCTGAGCCGCGGCACCCAGCTGCAGTCGGCCGGCCGTGTCCTGAAGGAACTCGGCGCGGCACTCAAATCGCACATCGGCAACGTCAGCTGGGAAGGGCCGGCCGCCGAGAGCTTCAAGACCTGGGCCGGCAACCTGCAGCAGTCTGCCGCGTTGCTCGGTGACTACTCCACAACCGCCGGCGACGCCATGCACCAGGCCGGTGAGGCACTCAGCACCGCCAAGGTGGCCGTGCCGGACGTGCCACACGACGATGTCGACATCGTCAAGACACGCTCGACCCAGGGGGCGCCCAACCAGTTGGCGCTCACGAGCGCCAACTTCACCCCGGCCGGGCCGACCACCGCCACCGTCGACGCCATGATGAAGAAGCAGAACTGCTCCTGGGTCACCGAGACGGAGGCTCTGGCCGCCTCCCAGCGGGTCTACAAGGCTCACCAGGAAGCCATCCACCAGATGGAGAAGCTGGGGCAGGCGTACGAGGCCGCGACGACGAAGCTGGCCGGGCTCGGGGACGTGGCTCTACCGGGTACGCCGGATGCGAGTAGCAACAAGTACGAATCCTCGACGGCCTCTGGTGGCAGTGGCTCGGGCGGTTACGGCGGCTCCGTTCGTAGCCCTCGTACAGGCGGCGGTAGCACCGGGGGTAGCTACCGCCCGCCAGGTGGAAACTACGGTGGTGGTTCGGTCGTGCCTCGGAGTCCGGGGTCGGGTCCGCAAGGCCAGGTCGGCGGGCCTGGCCACGCCGACCCGATTCCGCCGCGAAGCGGTGGCCAGGTGCCGCCGACGCCGGTGGGCCCGGGCTCCTCGGCGCCTCCCTCTGTGTCGTCGGAACCCGTCCACCGTCCCGGTACCGGCCTCGACAGCCTGCCGACCGTGCCAGGTCAGACCGGCCCGCTCGGCCCCAGTGGTGGTGGAAGTCTCTCGCCTGACGGTCCGAGTGGGATTCCCGGATACCCGGGTGGCCCCGGTGGCACCCCGGGATATCCGGGTGGTCCGGGTGGCGGCCCGGTGACCGGTTTCCCGGCGGGGGTCGGCGGTGGGTCGATCCCGGCCAAGGGTGGTGGCGGATCCGTCTCCGGCAGGGGCGGGGGCTCGATCCCCGCCCGTACGGCTCCGTTCGGC
The DNA here is from genome assembly GCF_040685715.1 of Kitasatospora sp. NPDC088264. Lineage (NCBI taxonomy): Bacteria > Bacillati > Actinomycetota > Actinomycetes > Kitasatosporales > Streptomycetaceae > Kitasatospora > Kitasatospora sp. NPDC088264. Next base: position 14,575 of record NZ_JBFBIR010000024.1, on the reverse strand, counting down.
GGCGGCTCGGTGCCGGGAAAGTCCGGTGGCAACCCGGGTCTGCCCAGCGGGACGGTCTTCGGCGCCCGTGAGGCCCAGGCTGGTCGGGCGGGAGCGGCCGGCAGCGCGGGCGGGGTGGGCGGCATGCATCCAGGGATGGGTGGTGGTTCCGGAGCCGTTGGTTCGGGCGGCAGCTCGCGGGGTCGAGGCCTGACCTCGACCGGAGGAGGGGCGGTCGGCGGCCGCAAGGGACCGGCTGCTGGCGGGGAGTTCACGCCGGGTGGTACGGGCCTGCGTAACCGGGCTGCTGCTGCGGGAGCCGTTGAGGGCGAAGCCCGCTCCGGGCAGAACGGCATGATGGCTCCTGGAACGGCGGGTCACTCCGGGCGGAACGAGCGCGATCGCCGCAAGCGGGCCGACTACCTCCACGAGGACGAGGAGACCTGGACCAGCGGTACGCCGCACAGCAACCCGGACGTGATTGAGTAGGACGGCAACGACTGCCCGGCCACTGGGCTCTCCCGGTGGCCGGGCAGACCTGTTCGGGGCACGCTCCCCGGTCGACGGAGAGATTGACGAGGAGTTGTGATGGGGCGGACGAACACGCGATCTCGTTGGCGGATGTCCGCTGCGGTGCTTTTGGCGGCGGGAGTTGTGGTCGGCCCGGTCGCAGTGCCGGCGGCTGCCGAAGACACGATCCGGCAACAGCAGTGGCATCTGGACGCGATGCATGCACCGGAGATGTGGAAGATCACCAAGGGGCAGGGGATCACGATTGCCGTGATCGACGGCGGATTCAAGCTGGATCATCCAGATCTGGCGGGGCAGTTCCTGCCCGGCAAGGATTTCAGCGGCAGTCCTGGTGGGGTGGGCTCCTTCGGTGACGGGCACGGCACCGGGATTGCCAGCCTCATCGCCGGGACGGGCAAAGGTATGGGGGGAACCGGTGCCCAAGGCCTGGCCCCCGGGGTTAAAATTCTCCCCTTGAAGATCAATAACGGGTCTTCTGGTGCGCTCGTATCCACTGAATTCCTTGGCCAGATCGGCCAGGCCATTTCCTATGCGGTTGATCAGGGTGCCAAGGTCATCAATATCTCGCAGGGTATGGATGCGGCAGTTCCCGCGCCGGAAGATGTTGTCAATCTGAATGGCGTAATTGAGGCTGCGAGGGCCAAGGGTGTTCTTGTAGTGGCAAGCGTCGGAAATGAAGCGCAGAAGGGCAATCCGGTCGAGTATCCCGGAGCTCTTCCGGGCGTTGTCGGGGTAGGGGCAGTCGATCGTGATGTGATTGCGACAGCCGAGTCTGAGCAGGGTCCGCAGGTTATTCTTTCCGCGCCCGGCATGGATATGCTTGCAGCTTGCACTTCCTCAACTGGTTATTGCAAGAGTCACGGGACTTCGGACTCGGCCGCACTCGTTTCTGCTTCGGCAGCCCTGGTGTGGTCGACGCATCCGGAATGGACGGAAAATCAGGTTCTTCGGGTGCTAATTAACACGGCAGGAAAACCGACTGATGGGTCGGTCCGCAGTGTCGATGTCGGGTACGGAGTTGTCAGGCCTCGCGTCGCGCTGACAGAACCTGGCGATCCTGGGCCTGCGAATGTGTCGCCGATTCCGGTTGTGCAGACCTTGCCCTCGGCGAGCTCGTCGGCTACTTCGACGCCCTCGTCGAGTTCGGCCGCCCCGAGTCCGAGTGAGGTGGCCGTGGGGGCGCCTCCGGTGGGGCCGGCGGCGGAGAAGTCCTCCGGTTCGGGTGGTGCGTTGCCGGTCGTGGCCGGTGTGGTGGGTGGGTTGGTGCTGGTCGCCGGTGCGGTGTCCGTCGTGCTGCGGCGGCGGAAGGCCAGTGGACAGCCTGCGGCGCCGCCGGGGGAGGACCCGTACGTGCGGTGATCCGGGGGCCTGCGCTGGTGTGCGCCTGCGGTGTTGAGCCGGGGGCGCGTGGGGTGGGGGTGTGCGCGGGGGTCACTCGGGTGGGGGCTGGTGGCGGGGCGGGCTGGTGTCCAGGGTGGTGGTATGGATGCGGAGGAAGCCCGGCGGGCGGGGCAGTTGAGGCGTGCGGCGGCTGCGGCGCTGATCGGTACGGCGATCGAGTTCTACGACTTCTTTTTGTACGGGACGGCGGCGGCCTTGGTGTTCGGGTCGGTGTTCTTTCCTGAACTGGGCACGGTGGGGGCGCTGTTGGCGGCATTCTCGGTGTACGCGGTGGCGTTCCTGGCCCGGCCGCTGGGGGCGGTGGTGTTCGGGCATTTCGGGGACCGGGTGGGGCGGAAGGCGACGCTGGTGGTGTCGCTGTTGTTGATGGGGCTGTCGACGGCGGCGGTGGGGGTGTTGCCGGGGTTCGGGTCGTGGGGGTGGTGGGCGCCGGTGGCCCTGGTGGCGTTGCGGGTGTGTCAGGGCGTGGGGTTGGGCGGGGAGTGGGGCGGGGCGGCGCTGCTGATCGCGGAGAACGCGCCGGCCGGGCGGCGGGGGCGGTACGGGGCGTTCCTGCAGTTGGGGCCGACGAGCGGGTTCGTGTTGGCGAACGGGGTGTTCCTGGCGGTCCAACTCGGCCTGGACGAGCGGGCGTTCCGGGAGTGGGGCTGGCGGGTGCCGTTCCTGGCGTCGTTGGGGCTGGTGGCGGTGGGGCTGTTCGTGCGGCTGCGGTTGGAGGAGACGCCGCTGTTCCGGCCGGACGAGCCGAGGGACCGGGCGCCGGTGGTGGAGGTGTTGCGCGGGCACTGGCGCACGGTGCTGCTGGGCTGCGGGGCGATCACCGTGGGGTACGCGCTGTTCTACCTGACCACGACGTACGCGTTGGCGTACGCGACGTCCGGGCTCGGGGTGGCGAGTTCGCTGGTGCTGGTGATGCTGCTGGTGGGCGCGCTGGGCATGGGCGTGACGGTGTGGGTGAGCGCGTCGCGCAGTGACGGCTGGGGGCGGCGGCGGACGCTGTGCTGGGCGACGGGCCTGGCGGCGGGGTGGTCGCTGGTGCTGTTCCCGCTGCTGGAGACGGTGCGCCGGCCGTTGATGTTCGTGGCACTGGCGGGTGCGCTGGTGGTGCTGGGGTGCCTGATGGGGCCGGTGGCGGCGTTCCTGCCGGAGTTGTTCCCGACCCGGGTGCGGTACACGGGTGCCGCGTTGACGTACAACCTGGGCGGCGTGGTGGGCGGGGCGACGACGCCGCTGGTGGCGACGCGGCTGACGGAGGCGTACGGGACGGCGGAGCCGGTCGGCTGGTACCTGGTGGGGTTGGGCGCGGTGGCGCTGGGGTGCCTGTGGCTGCTGCCGGAGACCGGCGGCGCGGAGTTGGGGGCGGTGGACGGCGGACGCCGCCGGGCGCCCCTCCTGGGGGCGGACCCGGCGGCGTAGGTGCCGACCGTGCGGTGCGGTCAGCCGGCGAGGGCGGCGCGGCCGGCCAGCACGACGGCGGTGTGCTGGGCGACCCGCTCGCCGAGGTACTCGGCGGTCGCGATGTCGGCCTTGTGCACGGCCTCGGGGCCGGCGTCGGACGGGCTGGAGGCGGCGGCGCCGTTGAAGAAGCCGAGGCGGTTGAGGTCGTTCTCGGTGGCGGTGGTGGCGTTCCAGCCGGGCTTGAGGCCGAGGTTGACCCAGCTCATGGCGTGCTGGGCGGCGAGGGTCTGGAAGAAGCCGAGGGTGCCGGCCTTGTCGCCGCTCTTGGAGGCGGAGTTGGTGAAGCCGGCGGCGACCTTGTCCCGCCAGGCGTCGGAGAACCAGCGCTTGCTGGTGGCCTCGGCGAAGACGTGGAAGGCGCCGGAGGCGGTGCCCATGTAGGTGGGGGAGCCGAAGACGATCGCGTCCGCGGCGTCGAGCTGGGCCCACTGCTCGTCGGTGATGGTGTCGACGGCGATCGAGACGGCCTCGGCGCCGGCGGCGGCGGCGCCGCGGGCGACGGCCTCGGCGATGACGGCGGTGTGGCCGTAGCCGGAGTGGTAGGCGAGGGCGACGGTCGGGCGGATGGCGGTCATGCGGGGGCACTCCTGTACGGGTACGGGCAGGGGCAGGGCAGGGCAACGCAGGCAAGGCAGGGGGAAGGCAAGGGGCGGCGAGGGCCTGCTGCCGCACCCCGGCCCATCGACTGGTCTCTAATATAGACCAAGTCTCCATTGGTTACCAAGGGTGGATTGGAGACCGTGGGGCTACCCTGGACAGCATGACGACGGAGGAAGCGGCCCGGGCGGAGAGCGGCACCGGGCGGCAGGGGCAGGAACGGGAGGGCGGGCAGGACCGGGAGCAGGAGCTCGACGTCTTCGCCCAGCTCTGTCCCAGCCGCGCGATGTTCGCCGAACTGGCCGACAAGTGGTCGATGTTGATCCTGATGAGCCTCGCCGCCTGCGGGCAGCAGCGGTTCTCCGAACTGCAGCGCGGCGTCGGCGGGGTCAGCCGCAAGATGCTCACCCAGTCGCTGCGCAGCCTGGAGCGCAGCGGACTGGTGCGCCGCACCGTGTTCCCGGAGACGCCGCCGCGGGTGGTCTACGACCTGCTGCCGCTCGGCCGGGAGCTGGCTGTACTGCTGGCGCCGCTCGGCCGGTGGACGGAGCAGCGGACCGGGCAGATGCTGGCCGCCCGCGAGGAGTTCGACGAGACGCACGCCGAAGGCTGACCGCGCGCACGCCGAAGGCTGACCGCGCGCACGCCGAAGGCTGGCCGCGCGCGCCGAGGGCTGGCCGGGCCCGCGCCGAGGGGCGGGTGCCCGCCCGCCGGGGGTCGGTCCGGCGTGCGCCGGGGCCGCGGACCCGATTTCCCTTCCTGGCCGCCAGCCGTGTAATGTCTTCCTTGTTCGACCGGCCCGGCGAAAGCCCGGCAAGCCCCTATAGCTCAGTCGGTAGAGCGTCTCCATGGTAAGGAGAAGGTCTGCGGTTCGATTCCGCATGGGGGCTCCATTCGAAGGCCCTCGCTTCATGGCGAGGGCCTTTTGCTGTTCCCCGATCAGACCGTCGGGCCCGGTGCGGAGGCCGAGCGCGGCGGCCTAGCGGGTCGGGTACGGAATGCGCTGTGATGGTGCGTCATCGGCCGCCCGCCCATGGGGTGCGGGCGCGAGCCGAACCCCGACCGGGAGGGCGTCATGGGCGTTCGACTCGTGGTGGTCGACGATCACCGGCTGTTGGCCGAGGCGCTGGCCACGGCGTTGCAGCTGCGCGGCCACCGGGTGCTCGCGGTCGGCTGCCCGGCCGGGGTCGCGGCCGATCTGGTGGTCGGCCGGCGGCCGGAGGTGTGTCTGCTGGGGGTGTCCGCGCCGAGTGAGCCGGCGGCTTTCGACGGGCTGCGCCGGATCCGCCGGGAGCGTCCCGAGGTGGCCGTGATCGTGCTCGGTCCGGTGGGTGAACTGCGCGGTGTGGCGGGGGCGTTCGCGGCCGGGGCGGCGGGGTACGTGCCGAGCGACGAGCGGATCGGGGTGGTCGAGCGGGCGATCGGGCGGGCCCGGGCGGGCGAGGCGGCGGTGGCCGTGGACGTGCTGCGCGGGGCCTTCGACCAGTTGCTGCGGCCGGTCGCCGAGCCGGACGACGAGGCGGTGCGGCTGCTGCGGCTGCTGACCCGCCGTGAGGTGCAGGTGCTGGCCCGGATCGCGGACGGGGAGGACACGGCGGCGATCGCCGCCGGGATGCGGATCGCCGCGAGCACCGCCCGGACGCACGTCCAGCGGGTGCTGATGAAGCTCGGTGCGCGGACCCGGCTGGAGGCGGCCGCGGTGGCGGCCCGTACCGGGCTGCTGGAGCGGATGGCCGGCGGCTGAGGGGGGCTCGGGGTCCGTGAAACCGGCTCCCGGGCGGCCCGTTCACATGGTCCTGGGCACTCCGGCGGGCAGGGAGAATAGCCTCAGTCGTACACACGTCATCGACGGCCGCCGCTGACCGGCGGACCGTCGCCCGCTGGAGGTCTCATCATGAGTAAGTACCTGGTCACGGGTGGCGCCGGCTACGTCGGCAGCGTGGTGGCCGCCCACCTGCTGGAGGCGGGGCACCAGGTGACCGTCCTGGACGATCTCTCCACCGGTTTCCGCGAGGGCGTCCCGGTCGGTGCCGAGTTCGTCGAGGGTCGGGTCCAGGAGGCCGGCCGGGTGCTGGACGGTTCCTTCGACGGCGTGCTGCACTTCGCCGCCTCCTCGCAGGTCGGCGAGTCGGTCGTGGACCCGGAGAAGTACTGGCGCAACAACGTGGCGGGTTCGCTGGAGCTGGTCGCGGCGATGCGCGCGGCGGGTGTGCGCAAGCTGGTGTTCTCGTCCACCGCCGCCGTCTACGGCGAGCCGGAGGTCGTGCCGATCGCGGAGACCGCCCGCACCTCGCCGACCAACGCCTACGGCGCCACCAAGCTCGCCGTGGACCACCTGATCACCAGCGAGGCCGTCGCGCACGGCCTGGCCGCCGTCTCGCTGCGCTACTTCAACGTGGCCGGTGCGTACGGCGCGTACGGGGAGCGCCACGACCCCGAGTCGCACCTGATCCCGCTGGTGTTCCAGGCGGCGCTGGGTCAGCGCCCGCACATCGCGGTGTACGGCGAGGACTACCCGACCCCGGACGGCACCTGCATCCGCGACTACATCCACGTCGCGGACCTGGCCGACGCGCACCTGCTGGCGCTGGACGCGGCCAAGCCGGGCGAGCACCTGATCTGCAACCTGGGCAACGGCAGCGGCTTCTCGGTGCGCGAGGTGATCGAGTCGGTCCGGCGCGTCACCGGCCGGGAGATCCCGGTGCAGGCGGCCGGCCGCCGGGCCGGCGACCCGGCCGTGCTGGTGGCCTCGGCGGCCCGCGCCCACGAGGCGCTGGGCTGGACGCCGCGCCGCCCGAACCTGGACGACATCGTCGCCGACGCCTGGAAGTTCGCCCTGGAGAAGCACGGCAAGTAGGCCGCAGGACCCCGCAGGCGCCGCTCCCGGAGGTTCGGGGGCGGCGCCTCGGCGTTGCCCGCTTCGACCGGTGATGGCGTGAAATCCCGCCACTCGCGCACCTCCTGACGAAACTTCACCAAACCGCCACGAGGGGGTTTCCCGGCCCGTACGCTGAGTGCGGTACCGGTGGGGGCCGGCGCCCTTTTCGGCCTCACCGGCCACCGGTGGGCGGGCGGAGTGACGGGCCCAGACCGCGGGTGCCGGGGCCGGTCCCCGCCCCCGGGCTCGGGCCGGTCTGAGCAGGGGGGTAGTGACGATGGGGCGGATCCGCGTCCTGGTGGTCGACGACCACCGGATCTTCGCCGAGGCCCTGGCCGCGGCGCTCGCCGCCGAGCCCGACGTGGAGGTGGGGGCGGCCGGCAGCGGGGCCGCCGCCGAGCGGGCGCTGGAGCGTGCCGCCGTCGAGGGGCGGGCCTTCGACGTGGTCCTGATCGACGCCGACCTGGGGGCCGAGGGCACTGCTTCGGCGGGTGTCCGGAGCCGGCTCGGCCCGGACGCGGCCGACGCGGCCCGGCGGCGGCCGGCCCCGGCGGTGCCGCCGCCCCGCCACCCGGTCGGCCCGCCGGTGGCGCAGTCCGGCGGCCGCCCGGTGGACCTGTTGCGCCCGGGCGGGCGCGGCACGGAACCGGTCCGCTCCGACGCGTACCGGGCCGACCAGCTCAGAACCACGCCTCCGGCACCGGACGGCATCACCCTGCTCGCCCGGGTCCGCCGCGCCCATCCGGGGCTGCGGGCGGTCGTGCTGGCCGTCGCCGACGACCCGCACCGCGCCGCCCGGGCCCTGCACGCGGGCGCCACCGGCTGGGTGGCCAAGGAGAGTTCGCTGGCCCGGCTGCTCTCCGTGGTCCGGGGGGTGCTGCGGGACGAGACGCACCTGCCGCCCGCGCTGCTGACCGGGGTGATCCGCGAGCTGACCACCGCCCGGCGGGACCGCACCGAGAGCGAGCGGCTGGTCGACACCCTCACTCCGCGGGAGAAGCAGATCCTGCGCTGCATGGTCGCGGGCCTGGGTCGGCAGGCGGTCGCGGAGCGGCTCTACCTGTCGCCGCACACCGTCCGGACGCACATGCAGAACGTGCTCGGCAAGCTCGGGGTGCACTCCACGCTGGCCGCGGTGGCGGTGGCCCGCCGGGCCGGGGTCAGCCCGGCCGAGCCGGCCCTGCCGGCGCCGCCGTCCGTCGTGACCGCGGTGGACCGGACGTGAACTCCGGGGCGCGGATCAGCCCGGGATGTTGTCGAACGGGGCGACCAGCTGCCGCAGGAGCGCGGCGAGTTCGCCCTGCTGGCCGGAGCTGAGCTGGGCGAGCAGTTCGCGTTCGTGCGTGAGCAGTCCGGCGAGTGCCTGGTCGGCGCGGTCGCGGCCGTCGTCGGTGAGCCGGACGAGCACGCCGCGCCGGTCGTCCGGGTCGGGCAGGCGCTTGACCAGGCCCTTGCCGGTGAGGCGGTCGATGCGGTTGGTCATGGTGCCGGAGGTGACCAGGGTCTGGGTGAGCAGCTGGCCGGGGGAGAGCTGGTAGGGGGAGCCGGCCCGGCGCAGGGCGGTCAGGACGTCGAACTCCCAGGGCTCCAGCCCGTGCTCGGCGAAGGCGGTGCGGCGGGCGCGGTCGAGGTGCCGGGCGAGTCTGCTGACCCGGCTGAGTACCTCCAGCGGCTCCACGTCGAGGTCGGGGCGCTCTCGGCGCCACGCTGCGACCAGCCTGTCGACCTCGTCCTCCATGACGATCAGTGTATCGGTGGATGTGTCGATGTGAAGTCTCTTGACGTCGAGAAATGTGCCAGCAAGGCTACCTGGGATATCTTGATGTCGAGATACTTGTGAGGTGGACCATGACCAGTCCCGTCTGGGACCCGGCGCAGTACCTGCGCTTCGCGGACGAACGCACCCGTCCGCTGCGCGACCTGCTCGCCCGCGTCCCCGCCCTCCCGAACCCGAGCGATCCCGTGATCCTCGACATCGGCTGCGGCCCCGGCAACTCCACCGCCGTGCTGCGCGCACGCTGGCCGCACGCCCGCCTCACCGGCATCGACAACTCCGCCCCGATGCTCGCCACCGCCCGCACCGACGGTGAGCCCACCGCCGACTACCTGCTCGCCGACGCCCGCGACTACGACCCGGCCCCGGCCGGACCCGACCTGATCGTCTCCAACGCCACGCTGCAGTGGATCGACGGCCACCTCGACCTCGTCCCGCGCTGGGCCGGCGCCCTGCCGCCCGGCGGCACCGTCGCCTTCCAGGTCCCCGGCAACTTCGACGCCCCCAGCCACACCCTGCTCGCCGAACTCCGGCGAAGCCCCCGCTGGCGCGGCCTCCTCGGCGACGACGCCGCCAGGGCCGGCGTCCACCCGCCCGAGCGCTATCTGGACGCCCTCACCGCCGCCGGCTGCGCGCCCGACGTCTGGGAGACCACCTACCGCACCCTGCTCCCGGGCCCGGACCCGGTCCTCGCCTGGGTCAAGGGCACTGCCCTGCGCCCCGTCCTCACCCGGCTGACCGACCCCGCCCGCCGAGCCGCCTTCCTCGCCGAGTACGGGGCGCTCCTGCGCGAGGCCTACCCGGCCGGGTCGCACGGCACCGTCTTCCCGTTCCGGCGGATCTTCGCCGTCGGGACCAGGGCCTGATGCGGGGCGGGAGGGCCGCCGGCCCTTCCGCCCGTCGGTCGCTCCTTCCGCCCGCCGGTCGGCCCTACCCCGCCGCCGGTTCGCCCGCTAGTCAGTCCTTGCGCCCGCCGACCAGCCTCGGGTGCCGCTCCAGGCCCTCCAGCCCGTGCCAGGCCAGGTTCACCAGGTGCGCCGCGACCTGCGCCTTGTCCGGCTTGCGGACCTCCAGCCACCACTGCCCGGTCAGCGCCACCATGCCGACCAGCATCTGCGAGTACATCGGGGCCAGTCGCGCGTCGAAGCCCCGGGACTTGAACTCCAGGCCGAGGATGTCCTCCACCTGCGTCGCGATGTCGCTGATCAGTGACGCGAAGGTGCCGGTCGACTGGGCTACCGGGGAGTCCCGGACCAGGATCCGGAAGCCGTCCGTCGAGGTGTCGATGTAGTCCATCAGCGCGAACGCGGCCTGCTCCAGCAGCTCCCGCGAGTGCCCGCCGGTCAGCGCCCCCGTGACCATGTCCAGCAGCAGTTGCATCTCGCGGTCCACCACCACCGCGTACAGCCCCTCCTTGCCGCCGAAGTGCTCGTACACCACCGGCTTCGAGACCCCGGCCCGCTCGGCGATCTCCTCCACCGAGGTGCCGTCGTAGCCGCGCTCCGCGAACACCGTCCGGCCGATCTCCAGCAGCTGCTCCCGCCGCTGCTTGCCGGTCATCCGGACCCGCCCGCCCCGGCGGCGCGGCGCCGGGGCGGGCGCACCCCCCGAGGCGCCCCCGCCCGCCGGTGCAGCGGTTCGCGGACGGGCCGGCGCCGCGTCGGGCGCCGCGTCCGTCCGCGTGCTCTGGTGGCCGCCTGTGCTGTCTGCGCTGCTCCCGTTCACCCCTACATCATGCTGGAAGCGACGACTCATGCGGCGCGGCGGGCGGCGATCCGCTGCGCGTCCGGCCAACGGACGTCCCGGACCCAGCCGGCCAGCTCGAACCAGCGGATCAGCCGGGCCGAGGAGTCGATCTGCCCGCGCAGCACCCCGTGCCGGGCGGCCGTCGGGTCCGCGTGGTGCAGGTTGTGCCAGGACTCGCCGCAGGAGAGCACCGCCAGCCACCAGACGTTGCCCGAGCGGTCCCGGGAGCGGAACGGGCGGCGGCCGACGGCGTGGCAGATCGAGTTGATCGACCAGGTGACGTGGTGCAGCAGGGCCACCCGGACCAGCGATCCCCAGAAGAAGGCGGACAGCGCGCCCGACCAGGACAGCGTCACCAGCCCGCCGACCAGCGGGGGGAGCAGCAGCGAGATCATGGTCCAGAGCCAGAACAGCCGGGAGATCCGCCGTATGGCCGGATCGCGGACGAGGTCCGGCGCGTACGTGAGCTGCGGGGTCTGCTCCTCGTCGAACATCCAGCCCATGTGCGCCCACCACAGGCCCTTGAGCAGGGCCGGGAGGTTCTCCCCGTAGCGCCACGGCGAGTGCGGGTCGCCGTCCTTGTCGCTGAACCGGTGGTGCTTGCGGTGGTCGGCCACCCAGCGCACCAGCGGGCCCTCGACCGCCAGGCTGCCGGCGACCGCGAGGGCGAGCCGCATCGGGCGGTTGGCCTTGAACGCGCTGTGGGTGAAGTAGCGGTGGTAGCCGACGGTGATGCCGTGGCAGGTGAGGAAGTACATGGCGACGGTGATCGCCGCGTCCGTCCACCCCAGTCCCCACCCCCAGGCCACCGGCACGGCGGCCAGCAGCGCGGTGAACGGCAGGAGGATGAACAGCCCGAGCGCGAGCCGTTCGGCGAGGCCCTGCTTCTCCCCGCCGCGGGTGGCGGACAGTCGGGTGGCGGTGTCGGTGGGATCGGGGGATTCGGTGGGAAGCGCGGCGTTCCCCGCGCTCGGCTCGCCGGCCTTGGTGGTCATGGGCGTCCCTTTGCGACATCCCTGTGCGGGAGGGAGGAGCGGAGGCTACGTTGGCGTAACCTACGGCATCGTAGGTTGCGCTCCGTGGCGAAGGGAACACGCCGCCGCACGGCGCTTGAGTGAATTCACCCGACTGGATGGATGAACCGGCGGCCCGGCTTGTTCGACCGCTCCCGGCGGATCGGGGCCTGCGGATCGCGGCAGTTGATACCCATGGCAGGGTCGACTCGGGTAGGGTCTGAGCAACCATCCGCCGTGGTGTAATGGCAGCACAGGGCCCTTTGGAGGCCTTTGTCTGGGTTCGAATCCTAGCGGCGGAGCCTCTGCACGCCTCAGGTTCGGGCGTACCGCCGAACCGCCGGTATTGTCGGTGCTGCTCGGCGGACTGTGCGAATGGCGACCGGCCTCGGTCCGGTCCGGGCCCGTTCTGCCCGCCCTGTGAACCGACCGAGGAGCCTCCCCGCATGGGTGCCAATTCGCTTGCCGCCGTTGTCGTGCTCGCCGCCGGTGGCGGGACCCGGATGAAGTCGAACAAGCTGCCCAAGGTGCTGCACGAGGTCTGCGGCCGGTCGCTGGTGGGTCATGCCGTCTCGGCGGCCCGCGAACTGACGCCGGAACAGCTCGTCGTGGTGGTCGGACACCAGCGGGAGCAGGTCCAGGAGCACCTCGCGGCGCACTACCCGGCGGCCCGTCCGGTGGTGCAGGAGGACCAGAAGGGCACCGGGCACGCGGTGCGCACGGCGCTGGAGGCGCTGGCCGCCGACGGCGTGGTGCTGGACGGCACGGTGATCGTCACCGCCGGGGACTCCCCGCTGCTGACCGGGGACACGCTGCGCCGCCTGGCGAAGGCCCACGCCGGCCAGGACAACGGGGTCACCGTCCTGACCGCCGTCGTCCCCGAGCCCTTCGGCTACGGCCGGATCCTGCGGGACGAAGACGGCACCGTCGCCGCGATCGTCGAGGAGCGGGACGCCACCGCCGTCCAGCGCTCGATCGCCGAGATCAACTCGGGCGTCTTCGCCTTCGACGCCAAGCTGCTGGTCGAGGCGCTGGCCGAGCTCACCACGGACAACTCGCAGGGCGAGGAGTACCTCACCGACACCCTGGAGATCCTGCGCACCGCCGGGCACCGGGTGGGCGCCGTGGTCGCGGAGGACCACCGGGACATCCTGGGCATCAACGACCGGGTGCAGCTCGCGCAGGCCCGCCGGCTGCTGAACGACCGCCTGCTGGAGCGGGCGATGCGGGCCGGCGTCACCGTGGTGGACCCGGCGACCACCTGGATCGACGTGCAGGTGACGTACGAGCCGGACGCCCTCGTGCTGCCGAACACCCAGCTGCACGGTGCCACCCACCTGGGCGAGGGCTGCGAGGTCGGCCCGAACTCGACCCTGACCGACACCCTGATCGGCGCCGGCGCCCGTGTGAGCAACACCACGGCGGACCGCGCCGAGGTGGGCGAGCTGGCCACCGCCGGCCCGTACGCCTACCTGCGGCCGGGGGCCAAGCTGGCCCGCAAGGCGAAGGTCGGCACCTACGTCGAGGTGAAGAACTCCGAGCTGGGCGAGGGGGCCAAGGTGCCGCACCTCTCCTACATCGGGGACGCCACGATCGGCGAGGGCGCCAACGTCGGCGCGGCCTCGGTCACCGTGAACTACGACGGCGTCAACAAGCACCGCACGGTGATCGGTGCGCACTGCCGCACCGGTTCCGACAACATGTTCATCGCCCCGGTGGCGATCGGGGACGGCGCCTACACCGCGGCCGGTTCGGTGATCACCACCGACGTGCCGCCGGGCGCGCTCGGAGTGAGCCGGGCGCACCAGCGCAACATCGAGGGCTGGGTGGAGCGCAAGCGCCCGGGGACCACTTCCGCGCAGGCCGCGAAGGCCGCGACGGACGGGGCCGCGGACGCCTGACGGGACGGGCGGGAGCCCGAGGGCGGTCCCGGGGCGGACGGTTTCTGCGTGGGCGCGTAACCTTGGGGTCATACGTGCGCCACTGGGCTTACGGCCCGTGTCCAGGCGTACCGACAATTCCCCCGACCCCGTGCGAGCCGGCTGCGCCTGCCCGCACGGGACGACGGGGTTCAGCGTCAGCAACGCGAGGAGACGGTGCAGTGAGCGGGATCACGACGTCGGGTGAGAAGAAACTCAAGCTCTTCTCCGGCCGTGCCCACCCGGAACTGGCGAGGGAGGTGGCCGAGGCGCTCGGGACCGAGCTCGTCCCGACCAAGGCCCTGGACTTCGCCAACGGCGAGATCTACGTCCGCTTCCTGGACTCGGCCCGCGGCGCGGACTGCTTCGTGATGCAGAGCCACACGGCTCCCATCAACCAGTGGATCATGGAACAGCTGATCATGATCGATGCGCTGAAGCGGGCCTCCGCCAAGAGCATCACCGCGATCCTGCCGTTCTACGGGTACGCCCGCCAGGACAAGAAGCACCTGGGCCGCGAGCCCATCTCGGCGCGCCTGGTCGCCGACCTGCTGCGCCAGGCGGGCGCCGACCGGCTGATGGCCGTGGACCTGCACACCGCGCAGATCCAGGGCTTCTTCGACGGCCCGGTGGACCACCTGTTCGCGCTGCCGATGCTGGCGGACTACGTGGGCGGGAGGGTGGACCGCTCCAAGCTGACCATCGTGTCGCCGGACGCCGGCCGGGTGAAGGTGGCCGACCAGTGGTGCGACCGGCTGGACGCGCCGCTGGCGATCATCCACAAGCGCCGCGACATGACCCAGGCCAACACCATCCTGTCGGCCGAGGTCGTCGGTGACGTCAAGGACCGGGTCTGCGTCCTGGTCGACGACATGATCGACACCGCCGGCACGATCTGCGCCGCGGCCGACGCGCTGTTCGACAACGGTGCGGCGGACGTCCTGGTGGCGGCCACCCACGGCGTGCTCTCCGGCCCGGCCGCGGACCGGCTGAAGAACTCGCGGGTGAGCGAGTTCGTGTTCACCAACACGCTGCCGACCCCGGCGCAGATCCAGCTGGACAAGATCACCACGCTGTCCATCGCCCCCTCGATCGCGGCCGCGATCCGCGAGGTGTTCGAGGAGGGTTCGGTCACGAGCCTCTTCGAGGGCGTGCACTGACGAAGCCCGACGGCGGCGGCCCCGGTCCACGGCCCAGCCCGGCAGGCCCCGGCCGTTCCTGCGCGAGAGGCCGACCGACCTGAGCGTGCCCCGCTTCGGCGAAGGCGCGCGGGCACAGG